>CALFSF010000500.1 GCA_937917025.1 uncultured Paraburkholderia sp. | reverse complement strand
CGCCATTTACTCAATGACACAGGAAGGATACTGACATGACCTCGACGTTACATCCCGGACTCGGCGACGCGGCACGCAGTTTTCTGTCGCGCACGCATCAATTGCTGATCGACGGTCGCATGGTCGAATCCGATTCCGGCCGCCGCACCGACATCGTCGATCCGGGAACCGGTGCAGTGATCGCCACCGCTGCTGAAGCGTCGGCAACCGACGTCGATCGCGCGGTCGATGCCGCGCGCCGCGCTTTCGAGGGACCGTGGAGCAAAGTGACGCCAGCGGAGCGCACGCGGATGATGTTGCGCTTTGCGACGCTGATCGAAGATCACGCGGACGAACTCGCCGAACTCGAATGCATCAACAGCGGCAAGCCGCTGCCGTTTTGCCGCAATGGCGACGTGGTGGGCATTGCGGAAATGCTGCGTTACATGGCGGGGTGGACCACAAAAATGAGCGGCGAGACACCGAACGTTTCAATGCCCGGCGAGTGGCACGCATACACGTTGCGCGAGCCTGTTGGAGTGGTGGGGCAGATCATCCCATGGAATTTCCCGCTGAATATGGCAATGTGGAAGATCGCACCTGCCCTCGCCACGGGCTGCACCATCGTCATGAAGCCGTCCGAGCAGACTCCGCTAACTGCATTGCGTCTCGGCGAACTCGCGCTCGATGCGGGGATTCCAGCAGGCGTGCTGAACATCGTGACGGGCTTCGGTAATCCGGTTGGCGGGGCCATTGCCGCTCATCCGGGTATCGACAAGGTGGCATTCACCGGCTCCGGCGAAACCGGTCGGCGCATCGTACAGGCTGCGAGCGGCAATCTGAAACGCGTGTCGCTGGAGTTGGGTGGCAAGTCGCCGGTGATCGTGTTTCCCGATGCGAACCTCGAGGCCGCTGCGGCAGGGGTGTGTTCGTCGATCTTTTTACATGCAGGGCAGATCTGCGCGGCCGGTTCCAGGCTCTATGTGCACGAACGGGTCTTCGACGAAGTGCTCGAAGGCATTGCCAAACGCGCGAACGCGATGAAGATGGGCCACGGTATGGATGTGGGCACGCAGATGGGCCCGGTCATCTCGCGGCGTCAACTGGATCGGGTTGCGGGCTACATCGACCAGGGGCAGCAGGAAGGCGCGACGTTGTTCGCAGGCGGTCAATCGAGTGGCGAACACGGCTACTTCGTGCAGCCCACCATATTGACCGGCGTAAAGCCCGGCATGCGCGTGCACGACGAAGAAATCTTCGGACCGGTCCTGTGCGCCATGTCGTTCAACGACGACGACCTCGACAGCATCGCCGCAACCGCCAACGCCACCACATATGGACTCGCCGCCAGCATCTGGACGAGCGACCTTGGCCGCGCGCACAAGATGGCGCGCCGGATGCAGGCAGGCATCGTCAATGTGAACGCCCTGTCGTCGCCGGACGCGACGCTACCTTACGGCGGCTATAAACAATCCGGCTGGGGCCGCGAGCGCGGTTACGACGCGATCAAGCTCTACACCGAGGTGAAGGCGGTGGCGATTAATCTGAACAACTGATTGAACAATTGATAACGGCGCCTGACTCCGGCGGCCGCTGAGGAGAACAGCATGACTGGCAGCATCGACTATGTTGCGAAGGACGGGCGCGCGTATATCACGATCAATCGCCCTGAGAAGAAGAACGCAATGACCAGCGCAATGCTCGATCAGCTGATGACGGGCTATGATCGCGCCGAAGCCGACGACGACGTGCGAGTTGTCGTACTGCAAGGCGCAGGCGACGATTTCACGACGGGCCACGACCTCGCCGAAGTCGGCACCGAGTACGGCGAGACCGTCTATGACGACAGGGGCCGGCCGCGCAAGCCGAGTCAGCGCGCGCGCCTGTTGCACGACAAGCGGTATATCGAACGCTTCGAACGCATTTTCAAGTTCCTGAAGCCGACACTGACGCTGGTGAAGGGCTATTGCCTCGGCGGCGGCCTCTATCTGGCGGAATCGTCGGATCTCGTGATCGCGGCAGACACCGCAAAGATGGGGCATCCGGAACAGAAGCTCGGCCTGTCGGGGGCCGCGTACTTCGCCGCGTGGGAAATGATGACACTGGGCCCGCGCAAGGCGCGCGAACTGTTGCTGATGGCGGACGTGTGGGATGCCCAAACCTGTCTTGCCAATGGCCTCGTCAACAAGGTCGTGCCGGCGGCGTCGCTGGCCGAAGCGGGTGAGGAATGGGCCGAGCGGATCGTGCGACTGCCGCGCGACGGCATTGTGATGGGCAAGGCCGCGACAAATCTCGCGATGAACGCGCTCGGCATCGACGCGCAGTTTTCCTATGGACACGTGTTGCATGCACTGGCCACCAACGTGCGCTACGAGACCGATGAATACAACTTCATGAAGCAGCGTCGTGATAAAGGCGTGCGCGCGTCGAATCACGAGCGGGAAGAGTTCTACGTCGCGAAGGAAAAGGCATGAACACGGCACTCAAGGGACTCAAGGTCCTCGACTTCACGCAGATGATGACGGGTCCGTTCGCCACGATGATGCTTGGCGATTCGGGCGCCGACGTGATCAAGGTCGAGCAGCCCGACGGCGATCCGTTCCGCCGGTCAGGAGAAACGACGCTAAACGGCGACGGCGCGTTCTTTCTCGGGGTGAACCGCAACAAGCGCGGCGTCGTGCTCGATCTGAAAAGCGAAGAAGGGCGCGCTGCGGCACTAACGCTTGCCTCGGAAGCCGACGTGCTGGTCGAAAACTTCCGGCCCGGTCTGACGGACAAGGCAGGGCTTGGATATGACGCTCTGCGCAAACTGAATCCGCGCTTGGTCTATTGCTCGATCTCGGGTTTCGGTCGTAACGGTCCTGACAGAAACCGGCCCGCACTCGACATGGTCATTCAGGCCGTATCCGGCGTCATGCAGGTGACTGGCACAGAAGAATCGGGGCCGCTAAAAACAGGCTTTCCCTTTTCCGATCTGGTGACGGCGCTGCTCGCGACAATCGGCATTCTGACGGCATTGCAGGCACGAGAGCGAACGGGAGAAGGACAACGCGTCGACCTGTCGATGCTCGACGCTAGCATCTTCAGCCAGGTTCCGCGCGACGTGTATTTCGACTTGACGGGCAAAACGCCGGGCCGGATGGGCAACCAGCATTGGGACATCGTGCCGAACAATACTTATGCGACTGCCGACGGTCGCGACATCATGATCATCACGATCAACGACAAGTTCTGGCACGTGCTGTGTGATGCGATGAACGCGAGTGAATTGAAGGTCGACCCGCGTTTCGCGACGAAAGCCGCGCGTCTGGAAAATCGTGCCGCGGTGGATGCACGCCTCGCCGACATTTTCGCCACCCGTAATCTCGCGGAGTGGGAACGCGTGCTCTCGGACGCTGGCGCTATTTATGGATCGGTGCGCACCTGGCCCGAAGTATTCAGCGATCCACATGTGGTCGATACCTTGCTGAGAACGGTGCAGCATCCAAAGGGCGGTGAGTTCAAGGTCATCAACAACCCGCTGCAATTTTCAGGCACGCCCACGCAGATCCGCAGTGCGCCACCCATACTCGGGCAGCACAACGAAGAAGTGCTTCGGCGCGGCGCAAGCGGATGGCCGTCAATCGACGCCTGACTGAAGGAACGGAACAGTACACGCGCGGAAAGGGAGACAAGCGTGATGGACCAGACCCGCCTCATCGTTGGTGCGAGCCACGCGGCGGCACAACTTGCACCCAGTCTTCGACAGGAAGGCTGGCAGGGACGGATCGTCGTGATCGGCGACGAGTCATGCTTGCCGTATCACAGGCCGCCGCTGTCGAAGGCTTATCTGCGCGGTGACAAGCAGCCGGACGACCTGCTGATCCGCGTCGCCGATATCTATGCACGGCTCAATATCGAGTTTCGTCTCGGCGAGCGGGTCGAATCGATCGATCGTGATGACCGGACTGTCACGCTGCGAAGCGGCGAGAAACTGGCTTACGACAAGCTC
>CALFSF010000499.1 GCA_937917025.1 uncultured Paraburkholderia sp. | reverse complement strand
GTTGCCGTCCGTGCCGTTCTTGAAGCCGACCGGGCACGACAGGCCCGACGCCAGTTCGCGGTGAACCTGCGACTCGGTCGTGCGCGCGCCGATCGCGCCCCACGAGATCAGGTCGGCGATGTACTGCGGGCTGATCATGTCGAGGTATTCGGTGCCGGCCGGCAGGCCGAGTTCGTTGATCTTCAGCAGCAGCTCGCGCGCGGTGCGCAGGCCATCGTTGATCTTGAAGCTGTTGTCCATGTACGGGTCGTTGATGAGCCCCTTCCAGCCGACGGTCGTGCGCGGCTTTTCGAAGTACACGCGCATCACGATCTCGAGTTCGCCCGCGAAGCGCTTGCGCTGCCCGATCAGGCGGCCGGCGTATTCGAGCGCGGCCTTCGTGTCGTGAATCGAGCACGGCCCGATCACGACGATCAGACGGTCTTCCATGCCGTGCAGGATGCGATGCATCGACTGGCGCGCGTTGTAGATCGTGTTCGATACGTTTTCATCGAGCGCGAATTCGCGGATCAGGTGCGCCGGCGGCGTCAGTTCTTTCAGTTCCCGGATGCGGACATCGTCGGTGTTGTGCGGGGGCATGCTGGTTCTCCAGGATTCAGTTCGTAGCGTGTTCGCGCGGGAAGGATCTCAAGACCGCGGCAAACGAAACTCAAAGGTGTTCAACGGCTATTGGGCAAAAGCGGACAGGCGAAAAAAAACCGCCAGACTCGCTGGCGGTTTTTCGGGAATTCTCGGTGTTTCGCGTACTAACACCCCTCTCGATCCGCCAGCGGTCTGAGATACCAGAAAAAGTAAAAATAAAACCGGGCGAAAGACATGGCGAAAAATGTTGCTCGTCGAAAAAGGGTGTCTGGCTTTATAACCTGCTCAAGCGCGCGTGACAAGCATCGGGCACTAAAAATGCGGATATCCCGCACGTTTCATGCATTCGATGCACGAAACGTGCGTTGCGCCGCCAATCAGACCGTACCGCCGACGGTCATGCGGTCGATGCGCAGCGTCGGCTGGCCGACGCCGACCGGCACGCTCTGGCCTTCCTTGCCGCACACGCCGACGCCGGTATCCAGCTTCATGTCGTTGCCGATCATGCTCACGAACTTGAGCGATTCCGGACCGCTGCCGATCAGCGTCGCGCCCTTGACCGGATAGCTGATCTTGCCGTTCTCGATCATGTACGCCTCGGATGCCGAGAACACGAACTTGCCGTTCGTGATGTCCACCTGGCCGCCGCCGAAATTCACCGCATACAGCCCGTTCTTCACGGATGCGATGATTTCCTGCGGATCCCTGTCGCCGTTCAGCATGTACGTGTTGGTCATGCGCGGCATCGGCAGCGCGGCGTACGACTCGCGGCGCGCGTTGCCGGTGACCGGCATCTTCATCAGACGCGCGTTCAGCGTGTCCTGGATGTAGCCCTTCAGGATGCCGTCCTCGATCAGCGTCGTGCACTGCGTGGGGTTGCCTTCGTCGTCGATATTGAGCGAGCCGCGACGGTTCGGCAGCGTGCCGTCGTCGACGACCGTGACGCCTTTGGCCGCCACCTGCTCGCCGATCTGCCCTGCAAATGCCGACGAACCCTTGCGGTTGAAGTCGCCTTCGAGACCGTGGCCGATCGCTTCGTGCAGCAGGACGCCCGGCCAGCCGGGTCCCAGCACGACGGTCATCGCGCCGGCCGGCGCCGGACGCGCGTCGAGGTTCACGAGCGCCGCGTGTACCGCGTCGTCGACGTAGCCCGACAGGATCTCGTCGGTGAAATAGCCGTAGTCGAAGCGTCCGCCGCCGCCGCCGCTGCCGATCTCGCGCCGGCCGTTCTGCTCGGCGATCACGGTGACCGACACGCGTACGAGCGGACGGATGTCAGCGGCGAGCGCGCCGTCGCTGCGCGCGACCAGCACGACGTCGTATTCGCCGGCGAGGCCCGCCATCACCTGCTTGATGCGCGGATCGCGGCCGCGCGCCATCTGTTCGACGCGCTCCAGCAGCTTGACCTTGGCGGTCGCGTCGAGCGAATGCAGCGGATCGGACGGCAGATACAGGTCGCGCCCGGCAATGCCGGTCAGCGACGACGCCACCTTGATCTTCTGCTTGCCGCCGCCGGCCTTTGCGATCGACCGCGTGGCGAGCGCCGCCTGGCGGATCGCCTCGGGCGACAGGTCGTCCGAATACGCGAACGCCGTGCGGTCGCCCGACACGGCACGCACGCCGACGCCCTGGTCGATGCTGAAGCTGCCCGATTTGACGATGCCTTCCTCGAGACTCCACGCTTCGCTGCGCGTCGCCTGGAAATACAGGTCGGCGTAATCGATGCGGTGCGTGAAGATCTCCCCGAGGGTGCGGATGAGAACGCCTTCGTCGAGGCCATACGGCGTGAGGAGCACGTCCTTGGCGGTCGCGAGGTTACGGATGCCGGGTTCGATGATATTCATGCGAGGTCTGGTCTTTTCAATGCAAGGGATTCGGTCGGAGCGCGCGTCGATGTCAGGTGTCAGATGGATCTTCGGCGCGGCGCTTTCAAGGTCAGTCTGTGCGGCGCTGGGAGTGTAGGCTCATGTCAACTCATGTCAGCACGCGATGCCGCCAGGCGGGCAGGCTCTCGCGAACCTCATCGATGCGCGCGCGTTCGAGATCGCCGGCCACGACGCCCGCGCCTTCGTCGCGCACGGCCACGATCTCGCCCCACGGGTCGATCAGCATGCTGTGGCCCCACGTGC
>CALFSF010000498.1 GCA_937917025.1 uncultured Paraburkholderia sp. | reverse complement strand
GCTCGACTCGCAGGGCAGGCGCATTTAGGTACTTGTTACAAGTCGGCCTGAGTTTTTACCGGCAATTTGCCACGCCGGGCTCTAGACTAGGGTGATGCCACCGTTCGTGTGGCGGCCTTCCAGTGGAGGCATCGAGATGAGACATCCCGCCTTGCGGCGCTCCGCGCGCCATTCGAAGCGCGACGCACGTCCTGCCAACGCCGCCGGCAGCGGCACGGACGGACCCCCGGCAGGTCCTGATCCGGCGTCGCAGAACCGGCCCGCGCCCCACGCGCCGCCGGACGGCGACCACAATCAGGGCGGCGTGCGCGCGGAAGGACTCGACTATCAGCGCGACCTCGGCTCCGAACAGGACGCCTGAGCGCGATTTCGACCGGATCGTGAGATGCGCCGGCGCAGCGGATTGCGCCGCGCAACGCAGGTGCCCACGGTCCTCAACGTCGAACGCTGAATTTTTCTTGCGACGTGAATGACATCGCATGTTTTTGCGCGCCCGTCACATTTGCATACATTTTTCTTCCGGCTTTTGCGAGACACGGCATGTGATTTGCGTGCGTCACGAAGCTGAATTTCCCCCGCATGCAATGCACAACTGAATGAGGTGGAGCCGAATGAGCAGATTGATCGTGGTATCGAATCGTGTCGCGCCGACCCAGGAGGGGCGACCCGCCGCTGGCGGTCTTGCGATCGGCGTACTCGATGCGCTGAAGGAAACGGGTGGTGTGTGGTTCGGCTGGAGTGGCGAGACCGTCAGTGAGCCGTCGGCGCCCGTCATCGAAAAGCAGGGCAACGTGACGTACGCCACCGTCGGTCTCACGAAGCGTGACTACGACCAGTATTACCGCGGTTTCTCGAACGCCACGCTGTGGCCGACCTTCCACTATCGCAACGATCTGTCGCGTTACGACCGGCAGGAGTACTCGGGCTATCTGCGCGTCAACGTGACGCTCGCGAGGCAGCTCAAGGCGCTCCTCAAGCCGGACGACATCATCTGGGTACACGACTATCATCTGCTGCCATTCGCGCGCTGCCTGCGCGATCTCGGCGTGAAAAATCCAATAGGCTTTTTCCTGCACATTCCGTTTCCGGTGCCCGAAGTGCTGCGCACCGTGCCGCCGCACGAAGAGCTCGTGAAGTGCATGTGCAGTTACGACGTCGTCGGCTTCCAGACCGATGCGGATCGCCAGTCGTTCGTCGATTACATCGAGCGCGGGCAGCATGGCACGTCGAGCGAAGACGGCATGGTGCACGCGTACGACCGCTTCCTGAAAGTCGGCGCCTATCCGATCGGCATCTATCCGGATGCGATCGCGAAGGCCGCCGAGCAGTTCACCGATCGCAAGCCGGTTCGCAGCCTGCGCGAAGGGATGCGTGGCCGCAAGCTGATCATGAGCGTCGACCGGCTCGATTACTCGAAGGGGCTGGTCGAGCGCTTCCAGGCGTTCGAGCGTCTGCTGCTGAACGCGCCGGGCTGGCACGGCCGGGTGTCGCTCGTGCAGATCGCACCACCGACGCGCTCCGACGTATCGACCTATCAACGCATCCGTCATACGCTGGAAGGCGAAGCCGGGCGCATCAATGGCCGCTTCGCGCAGCTCGACTGGACGCCGATCCAGTACCTGAACCGCAAGTACGACCGCAATCTGCTGATGGCGCTGTTCCGTCAGTCGCAGGTCGGGTACGTGACGCCGCTGCGCGACGGGATGAACCTCGTCGCGAAGGAATATGTCGCTTCGCAGGATCCGGCCGACCCGGGCGTGCTCGTGCTGTCGCAATTCGCCGGCGCCGCCGAGCAGTTGCCGGGCGCGCTGGTCGTGAATCCGTTCGATCTGTCGCAGATGGCCGAGGCGCTGGAGCGCGCGCTGTCGATGCCGCTCGCGGAACGCCAGGCGCGTCACGCGGACATGATGGCGCCGCTGCGCGAGAACAATCTTTCGGTGTGGCGGGACAACTTCCTCGCCGATCTGCGCAACGTGGCGACGGCTTCATCGGCGACGGCGAAGGCGGTCAAGCTCGCGCACGCGCAGGCGAACTAGCAGCCCTGCGGCCGGCCCGCAGGACAAGCGAAGATCGATTGGTGCGGCGGCCTGTGCTGGCCGCCGTTTTTTCGTCTGCCGTGATGAAGCGTGAGGCCGGCTCGCGATGTTCACGCACGCATGCTGGCGAGGGTGGACGCGGACGTGCGCTGCGCGCGCGGCGCGCGCCGTATTCGCTGTCCGGTGCGATACACACCGGCAGCAACCAGGCAGCAACCAGGCAGCAACCAGGCAGCAACCAGGCAGCAACCAGGCAGCAATCAGGTCGAAGCCGTCGCCCCACGCTGCACGATCCGCAACATGCTGACTCCCGCCGCGACGATCGCAAAGGACGCCGCGACGTAGAGCGCGATGGTCGGCCCGCGTTGCGGCGCCACGCCGAAGATCAGCGCCACGAGCGCCGCGCCGAGCGTTTGTCCGGTCAGGCGCGCCGTGCCGAGCATGCCGCTCGCGCCGCCGCTGCGCGCGCGCGGCGCGGACGACAGCATCGCGCGGTTGTTCGGCGACTGGAAGAGCCCGAAGCCCGCGCCGCACACGGCCATGCGCCACGCGATGGCGAGCGGTTCCGGATGCGCGCCGAGCGTGGCGAGCAGCAACAGGCCGCACGTCATCGTGATGAGCCCGATGCCGCCCAGAATGCCTGCCGAGTAGCGATCCGAGAGCACGCCCGCAAGCGGCGCCGCGACGATGATGACGAGCGGCCACGGCGTCATCAGCAGACCGGTCTGCACCTGCGTGAGTCCGAACGTGTCCTGCATCAGAAACGGCAGCGAGACGTACGCCAGCATCTGCGCGGCGAACGAACAGATCGACGTGCAGATCGACAGCGCGAAGATCGGGATCTTCAGCAGATCGACGGGCAGGAGCGGCGCCGGCTGATCGAGCTGCCGCCGCACGAAAAAGTAGCCGATCACCCCCGCCGCGACGAGTTCCGCGACCACATAGCCGCGATGCTCGCCGTGACCCATGCCGTCGACGGCGAAGATCAGCAGGCCGAACACGACTGCGTTCATCGCCGCGCTCAGGAAATCGTAGGGCGCGGTGTTGTGCGCCGTATTGCGAGGCAGCGCCTTCAGGCCGCCCGCGAACGCCGCGATGCCGATCGGCACGTTGATCGCGAAAAGCCACGGCCACGTCGCGACGGAGAGCACCGCGGAAGCGACCGTCGGCCCGACCGCCGACGACACCGCGACCACCATCGCATTGATCGAGACGCCGCGCCCGAGATGTTCGGGCGGATAGACCATGCGTATGAGCGCGGTGTTGACGCTCATGATGCCGGCCGCGCCGAAGCCCTGGATCACGCGGGCGAAGGCGAGCGTCGGCAGCGAGGTGGCGAGCGCGCAGCCGAGCGACGACACCGTGAAGAGCGCGAGGCCCGCCATATACACGCGCCGGTAACCAATGCGATCGCCAAGCGAGGCAAGCGGCAGCAGCGAGATGGTGATGGCGAGCTGATACGCGTTGATGACCCAGATCGAACCAGCGGCGCTCGCATGCAGATGTCGCGCGATAGTCGGAAGCGCGACGTTCGCGATGGCGCTGTCGAGCACGGCAAGGGTGATGCCGAGCGCCACGACGAGGATCGCGCCGTAACGTTGCGGAAGAGGCAGGCCTTGTTCTGGATTCATCGGCGCAGGCCGTTAGTAAGCAAACGCCGGATTGTACGAAACCTGCCTTACAGGAAGGTTGTGCGCGCATCGTTTTTGTCGCCGGCGCCAGACTGGGCGGCGTGCGCACACGCCTGCCCGGCGCCGAAGTGCCGGCCCGACCAGCATGGCCTGAACAACCGGCAAACAGACGGCGGGCGCCGCGAGGCGCGTCAACGGGGCCGCCGTCCGTTTTGTCATGCCGTCTGGTCTGTCCGGCAAGCTACTTCAGTTCGT
>CALFSF010000497.1 GCA_937917025.1 uncultured Paraburkholderia sp. | reverse complement strand
CTGATGACCGCGGGCGGTGAGGGCGGCGGCGCGCGTGGCGACGTCGGCGCGCAAGGTTCGGGAGAGGGCGTTGCCGTCGATGAGGGTGGCTGTCATGGTCGGTCGAGAATGGACGGTTCGGAATGCGAGGGCGCGCTGGATGCGTGACAGGTGCAGCGCATGGGTGCGCCGTGACGCCTGCCGGCACGCGATGCGGCGTGACGAAAAGCGCGCGGCGCGGAATCCGCGCCGCTGCGAAGTCTCACATTATACCGTCGCGCCCTGCGGAACCACGCGCTCAGGGCTGGGTCGCCTGCCAGGAAGAATCAGGATCGAATGACTTGATGGCCGCCGCGGCGCGCGGCGTTCGTGGGCCGAGATTCTTCTGGTAGAGCTGGCCGTCCTGATTGACGATGAAACTCATCACGCCCGTCTTGCCGTATTCCGCCGGCCACGCGACAAGGCCGAAGCCCTTCTCCAGCTCGCCGCCTTCCACGTAGCGCTGCGCACCGCCTTTCGCGTGCGAGCCCTGCGCCGTCAGGATCCGGTAGTGATACCCGTGATACGCCTCGTCGGGATGAATGCCGCCCGGCATCGTGGCGGCGAGCGGTCCGAGCGGGCTTTCCGGTTCACCGGGGGCGCTGTCCCAGTACAGGCCGTCGCGTTTTCCCGACGCGCTGACGAACTTCTGCGCGTAGTGCTGTGTGACGTTGTGGTAATCGTTCTGCGCATCGATGTAGGCGAGCGACGTGAGCATGGCCGCGCGCTCATTGCGGCCGATGCGTCGCGTCAGGATCTCGTCGCGCGCGGCGGGGAGATCGAAGTGCCAGCCCTTCGCCGTCTGCTCGAGCGGAATCGGCAGCGTCCAGCCGTCTGTGCCGACCGACAGATGGGCCGTCGTGTGGCCGTTTTGCTGCGCGGTCCCGGTGACGATCTGATGCTCCTTCGCCCACGCGCCGAGAAACGCGAGGATGTCGTCCTGACCGATGGACTCAGTCGGGATGAAGCGGGGATAGTCGTTGCCGAGGACGTGTTGCAGCGCCGTGTGATCGTTGCGGGCGAGGGCGTCGACGAAGGCATTGGCCGCCGCGTCGGGCGTCGCGTAGACGGCCTGCGCATGAGCCGATGTCGTGCCGAGCAGCAGCACCGGCGCCACCAGCATCGTGGACGTCGTGCCGAGCGCGAGGGCGCACGCGGTTGCATAGGCGCGCCATGTGTCGCGTGCAGGTAAGCGAATCATCAGAAGCTCCTTTTGACCGTTCAACGATGCCGGCCGATATGGCCGCCACCACCGCCGCCGCCTCGCAATCCGCCGCCGCGCAGGCCGCCACCGCCGGCACCGAGACCACCGCCCGCGCGTTGCTGGCCGCCGCCATTGGCGCCGAGACCGCCGCCGCCGGAACGGCCGGCCAGCGCATCCCGGCTTGCCTGGCCGCGCTGGGCGTCCTGACGCGCGCCGTTGCCGTCGCCCGCGCCGCGTAGCGCGCTGTCGCGGTTGGTGTTCTGCGCACGCTCGCGCAGGTCGTTGTTGCTCACGCCGCCGCCGTTCGCCCCCGGACGGGTGCCCGCATTGGCGCCGTTGCGGGCGCCCGCGTTGCCGCCTTGATGGATATCCTGAACCCGCTGGCTCGCCGGGCCGTTGACGTTCTGGCCCGTGCGCGCCTGTAACGTCTGCCGTGCCTGATCGCGCGAATTGTCCCGGCCGCGGAACTGGTCGCGCTGCGCCTGGTTGACGCCGCCGGGATTGTTCTGCGTCCGGTTCAGGTTGTTCGTGCTGCGATTGACGTTGTTGTGGTTCCAGTTCGCGGTGCTGGAATTCGCGTTGATGTGGTTATTGACGTTGATGTTGTTGTAGCGATTAACGTTGATATTGACGTCGTGATTGTTCCAGTTGAAGCCGCCCCACAGCGAATTCGTGATCGCCACGCCCGCGCCAAACGCGAGCCCCGCTGCAAGCCCTGTCGCAATCGCGTAACCGGGAGGCGGCGGCACATAGACAGGCGGATACGCCGGATACGGCCATGCGCCATAGACGACGGTCGGATTGTAGGTCGGTACATAGACGACCTGCGGATTGGCCGGCTGGATCTGGATCGTGTTCTGTTCGACCACGACCTTCTGCTGTTCGCTCGATTTCAGGTTGCCGGCCTTCTGCGCCTGCTTGCGAAGCCGTTGCACCGAATCCATCACGTCACTGGATTGCGCGAGAAAGGCGTTGCCAAGCTGCGTGACCCAGTCTGGCTTCGACGCCATCGTGGCCAGCACCTGGGGAAACGCGACCAGCGACTGCACGCTCGGGTCCCATGGCTGCGACGCGACGGCCGTCACGGCCGCATCGCCCGAGAGCTTTGGATTGGCCTTCGACCACGCGGCGGCGGCATTTATGTCTTGTGGATACGTGGACGCCATCAGCACCTGCGCGAGCAGCGCATCCGGGTAGAGGGCAATCGGCGCGGTCAGCGAGTCGAGTTGCTGGTTCGACAGCTTCGCCGCCAGGGGCGCCTGCGTCTGCGCGTGTGCTGCGGTGGGCGCGAGCCCAGCCAGCATGGGCGTGCCAGCCAGCGCGGCACACAGAACCAGCACACGTCGATGATGTGCTCCGGACAGTTTCACGATGGAGTTCTCCCGGCTTTGATGACATGCGCATAGGCTTTCAGCGGCGAATGCCGCGTCGTCGGCGCGCGTCAGGTCTGCCTAAATTAAGGGGGCGGCATGACACTGTCAATCACCATGATGAAATGTAACGTTTCGCGAAACGAATCACTCACTCCGAATGGACGATCAATCGGATAACTAACAAAGCGAAGGCGCTCGATGCCCGGCGCGTGCGCATCGCGCGGCGAAGGGCAGCAAAGGGGAGGGCGGGGACACGCACGCCGGACAGCCCGTCGAAGGACTCCCCGGCACGCGCCAATGGCGGACTTATTGTTGCTGTTGCGGCTTGTTCGACAGCGCCAGTCGCAGCAGATCGGCGACAGTGTTGACGTTGAGCTTTTCCATGATGTTGGCGCGGTGCGCCTCGACGGTCTTGATGCTGATGCCGAGATCGTCGGCGATCTGCTTGTTCAGACGCCCCGCGATGATCCGCTCGAGCACCTGGTGTTCGCGCGCCGTCAGCTTGCCGAGACGCTCGGCCGCCGCGCGTTGCTGCTGCACGCTGCTGCTTTCGCTGCGCGCCTTGTCGAGCATGCGCTCGACCAGCTTGCGCAGTTCGGCTTCGTCGAACGGCTTTTCGATGAAATCCATCGCGCCTTTTTTCATCGTCGACACGGCCATCGGCACGTCGCCGTGACCCGTCACGAAGATGATCGGCAGCGACGCGTTGTCGGCGATCAGGCGTTCCTGCAACTCGAGACCGCTCATGCCCTGCATCCGCACGTCGAGAATCAGGCACGCGATCTGGCCGGCGTGCTGGGCGGGCTGGTAGGCCTCGATGAACTGCTCCGCGCTGGAGAAGCACTGCACGCGATAACCGTTCGCCTCCAGTAGCCAGCGCAGTGAATCTCGCACGGCCTCGTCATCGTCGACGACAAAGACGGTTTCCTGTGTGGTGACTGGGGTGTTCATGTCTCTCCCGTAACGGTTTGTGGTGTCGGCGCCTCTGACCCGCCGTTGCTCGGGCCGTCGGGCTCTCCAATAGGCAGACTGCAATGGAACGTGGCGCCTGTGATGTGGCCGTCAGATTCGACGTTGTTCACCACCCACAGGCGCCCGCGATGGGATTCGATAATGGAACGGCAAATGTTGAGCCCCATTCCCATGCCATCGGACTTCGTACTGTAAAACGGTTCAAAGAGGCGCTCGGCCGTGCCTTCGTCGACGCCCGGCCCCTGGTCGACGACGTTGATGCTGACAAAGCCGTTCTCCGTGCGCACGACCACGCGGATCACCGGATCGACCGCGTTCGGCCGCGCGTCGTGCATCGCTTCGGCGGCGTTCTTCA
>CALFSF010000496.1 GCA_937917025.1 uncultured Paraburkholderia sp. | reverse complement strand
GGACAATCCGATGGTCGCGGGCTACAACGCCAGCACCGCGGTTTCGCTTGGGCTTGGCAAGGCGTTTCCGTGCAAGACAGGCAACTGAGTTTTCCCGAGGGCCCGCCCGGGTCTTCGTTGGCCGTCGCCTGACGTAACGGGCCGCGCGTCTCTCGCGCCGCAAGCTTCACGCTTCACGCGTGATCCGCCCGCCACGCCTCGCGCGGTAATCCGGTGCGTTTGCGGGCGCCGCATGAACAGGGAGGGCCGCATATATGGGACGTCTGATCGTCGTATCGAATCGCGTGGCAACGCCGACTGAAACGAAGGGATCGGCAGGGGGGCTGGCCGTCGGGGTATTCGGTGCGCTCAAGGACGCCGGCGGCGTATGGTTTGGCTGGAGCGGCGACGTCGTGAGCGAAACCGTCGCGAACGCGGGCCCGACGCTCGAAACCGATGGCGCGGTCACGTTCGCGACCGTCGGCCTCACGCGCAAGGATTACGACCAGTATTACCGGGGGTTTTCGAACGCGACGCTGTGGCCGGTTTTCCACTATCGCAACGATCTCGCGCGCTACGAGCGCGAGGAATACGCGGGCTACCGGCGCGTCAATTCATGGCTCGCGCACAAGCTCATCAAGCTGCTGCAACCCGACGACGTCATCTGGGTTCACGACTACCACCTGATCCCGTTCGCCGAAGCGCTGCGCGCCGAAGGCGTGACGAACCGCATCGGCTTCTTCCTGCATATCCCGTTTCCGGCGCCGCAAATCCTGCTCAACATCCCGCCGCACGAAGAGCTCGTGAAGTCGCTGTGCTGCTACGACCTGCTGGGTTTTCAGACCGACACCGACGCGCTCGCGTTTCACGACTACATCACGCGGCACGCGCGCGGCACCGTGACCGAAGGCAACCGCGTCGAAGCGTTCGGCCGCAAGCTGCGCACCGGCGTGTACCGCATTGGCGTGTTCCCCGATGAGATCGCGGAGCAGGCCAAACGCTACGAGAGCCGTCAGCACGTGCTCGACCTGAAGCAGAGTCTCGAAGGGCGCAAGCTCATCATGAGCGTCGACCGCCTCGATTATTCGAAGGGGCTGGTCGAGCGCTTCAAGTCGTTCGAGCAGTTGCTGGAGCGCTCGCCCGAATGGCGCGGCAACGTCACGCTCGTGCAGATCGCGCCGCCCACGCGCTCGGACGTCGCGACGTATCAGCAGATCCGGCAGGACCTCGAATACGAAGCAGGGCGCATCAACGGCCGCTATTCCGGGCTCGACTACACGCCGATCCGCTATCTGAACCAGCAGTACGACCGCTGGAAACTGATGTCGCTGTTCCGCGAGTCGCAGGTCGGTTTTGTCACGCCGCTGCACGACGGCATGAACCTCGTCGCGAAGGAATACGTCGCCGCGCAGAATCCGGACGATCCCGGCGTACTCGTGCTGTCGATGTTCGCGGGAGCCGCGGCGGAGCTGACCGGCTCGGTGATCGTCAATCCGCACGATTCGGTCGGCATGTGCGAGGCGCTGCAGCGCGCGCTGGGCATGCCGCTCGATGAACGCAAGCGCCGTCATGAGACGAACATGGCCGCGTTGCGCAAGAACGATCTGGGCGCATGGCGCGATTCGTTTCTGCGCGACCTGCGCAGCGTGCCGGCCAGCGAGGCCACGCGCAGGTCGAAGCGGTAGCGGCCGCGCCTGATCCGGCGTGCGTGGAGCCATGCTCATGACGATGTCCGCAAGCACAGGTTAGAGGTCAAGGCGATGCGCGGCGGCGAGGCGCACGCCGATGAATGTTTCGCGACTGTAACAGCGCCGAGCAATTGAAATAGCGGCGGTTTTCACGCGTGAAATGGCCAATAATCGAAGTATCCGCGTCGACGAACACATTGATCGCGCGGGTGCGCGCTGGCATACTCGGGCGCCGCCAGGCGGCCCGGGTGTGGAAGATATCCGGTGCATCGCCCGGCCCGTTTCGGCAACAATTTGCATGGGACCAGAGCAAGAGCTTTGCGCCAACTCTGGTCGACAGGAGACACACAGAATGAGAATTGCGCAGATCGCCCCCCTCACCGAATCGGTGCCGCCCAAGCTCTATGGCGGCACGGAGCGTGTCGTGTCGTACATCACCGAGGCGCTCGTCGAACTCGGCCATGACGTCACGCTGTTCGCGAGCGGCGATTCGGTCACGAGCGCGAAGCTCGAAGCCGTCTGGCCGCGCGCATTGCGGCTCGACCCGGGCATCCGCGATCGCATCGCGCCGCACATGCTGCTGATGGAACTGGTCCGCCGCCAGGCCGACGAGTTCGATGTGCTGCACTTCCACATGGACTACTACTCGTTCTCGGTGTTCAAGCGCCAGGAAACGCCGTTCGTCACCACGATGCACGGCCGTCTCGATCTGCCCGAGCAGCAGCCGGTATTCGACACGTTCAACACCGCCCCCGTGATCTCGATCTCGGACGCGCAGCGCGCGCCGCTGCCGCAGGCGAAATGGCTGACCACCGTCTATCACGGGTTGCCCGAAAAGCTCTACACGCCGCAGCCGGTCGAGCAGCAATACCTCGCGTTTCTGGGGCGTATTTCGCCGGAGAAACGCGTCGATACCGCGATCCGGATCGCCGGTCACTGCGGCATGAAAATCCGCATCGCCGCGAAGGTCGACGCCGCCGACCGCGAGTATTTCGAGCGCGACATCAAACCGTTGCTCGCGCAACCTCATGTCGAATTCATCGGCGAAATCGCCGATAGCGAGAAGGCCGGTTTTCTGTCGGGCGCGCACGCATTGCTGTTCCCGATCGACTGGCCGGAGCCGTTTGGTCTCGTGATGATCGAAGCGATGGCCTGCGGCACGCCGGTGATCGCGTTCAATCGCGGCTCGGTGCCGGAAGTGCTGGACGACGGCGTGTCCGGCTTTATCGTCGAAGATGAAATCGGCGCGGTGGCCGCCGTGAACCGTCTGCACAAGCTGTCGCGTGCGGGCGTGCGCAAGCGCTTTGAAGAGCGCTTCACGTCGCACCGGATGGCGCAGCAGTATGTCGAGGCGTATCAGTCGGTGATTCGCGCGCAGAAGCGTTCGCGCTTCAAGGTGATCGATACGTCGTCGAGCTGAAG
>CALFSF010000495.1 GCA_937917025.1 uncultured Paraburkholderia sp. | reverse complement strand
TTCGACGCACGAAGACTGGGCATTCCGTCCATCCTGATCGCGAGCGAAACCGACCCGTGGATGTCGCTTGCCGGCGCGCGCGAAATGGCTGCGCGTCTCGGAAGTGCGTTCGTCAATCTGGGCGATGCGGGGCACATCAATACGGCGGCAGGATTTGGACCCTGGCCCCGAGCGAAGTACTTCGTCGACACGCTGGCGCATTGCGCGGCACCGCTGCGATTTCGTGAAGAGGCAACGGAGTGCACGATGCAGGCGCTGGTGTGAGCGACCGGCCTGCGCCGGTCAGAACCAGTTAAAGCCCTTCGCCATGATGCCGGCCAGCGCAAAGAATCCCGCCCACATGAGACGGACTTCCAGGCGAAGTTCGCTTCGGAAGTCAGCGATGCTGGTACGGACGTTGGCGATATCGGTGCGCACTTCCGTTCGAAGGTCGCCGACGTCAGTGCGTACATCGGTTCGCAGGCCTTCGAAGTCAGCGTGCATTTCAGTCCGGAGGCCGCCGATTTCCGCATGCATTTCGGTTCGAAGCTCGCCGATTTCAGTGTGCATTTCGGTTCGAAGCTCGCCGATTTCAGTGCACATGTCGGTCCGAAGCTCACCGGCCTCAGTGCGGACCGACTTGAAATCGGCGTGCATCCCGGATTTGAGATCGCTGATATCGGCGCGCACCGATTTGAATTCCATGCGTGTTTCGGCGCCCAGGTCGCCGATATCGGTATGGGCTTCGGTTCGGCATTGACCGATCTCCGCGCGAATTTCGCTGATGTCAGCGCGAATTTCGCCTCGCAGCGCGCTATTGTCGGCGCGAGACTGATCTCGAAGCGCGCTTTGTTCTGCCCGAAATTCCGCGCGAAGGTCACGAAAGCCGTTGAACATGACGTCGCGAACGTCGCGGATGTCGTGCCGTAGTACCTGGACATCTTCCTTGAGATGCCTCCAGGCAGCATCGAGTCTGCTGATGTGTACGGTCATCTCTTCCTCCTCACTTCGGCGAAACGCTGAATGCGACGTTTCGTGTGCATTCGCATCGATCAACCTGGGAGAATCATCGTATAGGATATCCATAGCGTGGCGAATCATCCTGCAAACAAAATTGACAGATTCATTCGCATATCCATGGCGAATGACCGAACAAGGCTGTGAGATAACAGCAGTGGATCGATCGTACGGAATCCAGATCGTGTCGGACATTCGACCGGACGGCATAGGACGCGTCGCGGCCTGTCAGCGCCGTTCCGGTCGATTCGATAAAATCGCGCTTCTGGCCGCGGACCTTTCGCTGGCGGCCCATGCATTCATCATCAATGAGCGGAGAAGTAATGACAGGCAAGGCAGGCAAATCGGGGAAGGGGCGCTGGCTGGCAGCGGGTCTGGCGGCGCTCACGCTGTCGCTGGGTTGCGTGGGTAGCGCGCGGGCGGACGTGTCGCTGCTGAACGTGTCCTATGACGTGACGCGCGAGCTGTACAAGGACATCAACACGAGCTTCGTCGCTGCCTACCGGCAGAAGACGGGCGAAACCGTGTCCATCCGCCAGTCGCATGGCGCATCGAGCGCACAGGCGCTCTCGGTGACACAGGGCCTGCAGGCGGACGTCGTCACGATGAACCAGCCGAACGACATCGATCTGCTCGCCGAACGCGGCCAGTTCGTGCCGGCGAACTGGCGCACACGCCTGCCGAACAGCAGCGCGCCGTACACGACGACCATGGTGTTCCTCGTGCGCAAGGGCAACCCGAAGCACATCAAGGACTGGGACGATCTCGCGAAGCCGGGCGTACAGGTCGTGATCGCGAATCCGAAGACGTCGGGTAACGGCCGCTATGCCTACCTCGCGGCATGGGGCTATCGCAAGCAGCACGGCGGCACGGACGCCCAGGCGCTCGACTTCGAAAAAGCCATCTTCAGGAACGTGCCGGTGCTCGACACGGGCGGCCGCGGCGCGACCACGACGTTCACCCAGCGCAATATCGGCGACGTGCTCGTGACGTTCGAGAACGAGGTTTCGCTGATCGCCAGCGGTGTCGGCACGGACAGTTTCGAAGCGGTCTATCCGTCGATCAGCCTGCTGGCCGAGCCGCCGGTGACGCTCGTCGACAAGGTGGTCGACAGGCGCGGCACGCGCAAGGAAGCGCAGGCGTACCTGGCGTATCTGTACTCGCCGGCAGCGCAGGAGATCATCGCGCAGCATCATCTGCGTCCGCGTGATGCTGGCGTGCTCGCGAAGCATGCGAGCGAATTCAAGCCGTTGAAGACGTTTACCGTCGAGCAGGAATTCGGCAGCTGGCAGAAGGCGCAGCAAACGCATTTCTCGGATGGCGGCACATTCGATCAGATCATCGTCGACCGGAAGTGATGCGCTGAGCGCACGCGCGTAGCACCATGAAGAAGGCCGCCTGATCGCTCAGGCGGCCTTTTGTATTGCAGCGACCCCGCGTGATGCGACCAGGGCGCCGTGCCGTGCGTCACGCGTCACGCCACACGTCACGCCACACGCGATGCCGAAAGCTCAGTGACGGTCGCAGCCATGCTCGCAGTCGCCTGGTTCGACGGGCAGTTGCTGCGCCGCTTCGGCGCGGATGCCGAGGCGCTCCAGCAGCTTGCGGTCGGCTTCCGCCTGCGGGTTGCGGGTGGTCAGGAGCTGGTCGCCGTAGAAAATCGAGTTCGCGCCCGCGAGGAAGCACATCGCCTGCAACGCCTCGTCCATCTGCTCGCGTCCGGCTGACAGACGCACCATCGCTTTCGGCATCGTGATGCGCGCGACCGCGATCGTGCGCACGAATTCGAACGGGTCGAGCGCTTCGGTGCCGGTGAGCGGCGTGCCTTCGACCTGCACCAGATTGTTGATCGGCACCGACTCCGGATACGGATCCATGTTCGCCAGCTGCGTGACGAGGCCCGCGCGCTCGCGACGCGATTCGCCCAGCCCGACGATGCCGCCGCAGCACACGTTGATGCCCGCATCGCGCACGCGCTCCAGCGTATCGAGACGGTCCTGGTAAGTGCGCGTCGAGATGATCTGGCCGTAGAACTCCGGTGACGTGTCCAGGTTGTGGTTGTAATAGTCGAGGCCGGCCTCGCGCAGCCCGTGCGCCTGATGCGGCTCGAGCATGCCGAGCGTCACGCACGTTTCGAGACCCATCGCCTTCACGCCGCGGATCATGTCCTTGATCGGCTCCAGATGACGGTCCTTCGGATTGCGCCACGCCGCGCCCATGCAGAAGCGCGTCGCGCCGTTCTCTTTCGCGACGCGGGCGGCCGCGAGCACCTCGTCGACGGGCATCAGCTTGTCGGCCTTCAGGCCCGTGTCGTGATGCACCGATTGCGGACAGTACGCGCAGTCTTCCTCGCAGCCACCCGTCTTGATCGACAGCAGCGTCGACAGCTGCACGCTGTTCGCATCGAAATGCTCGCGATGCACCTGTTGCGCACGAAACAGCAGGTCGTTGAACGGCAGCTCGTACAACGCGACGATATCCGCCACGCGCCAGCGCGCAGGCGTTGACGTTGCGTTTGCTGCGTTTGCGACATTCGCCGCGGCGGCCGCACGGTGCGTGGAAGACTCGCCGGATGGGGCTTCGGTGTGGAGATCGGTCATGGCGTCAATCCTCGTAGACGGTGATTCAATTCGGGTTCAGTGCCGCGCTTCGCGCAGCACGTGCAACAGGGTGGCGACGTCCAGATGATTCGCGGCGTCGTCGGGCGACGTGGGGTTCAGGTGCGGCACGACGCCGATGAGCGGCGCGTCGTGATGCCGGTCCAGCCAGGCGCGGATCGTGGCGATGTTTTCGTCGGCGAAATGCATGCTCGGGTCGACGCGATTCGCGACCCAGCCGGCCAGTTTCAGTCCGCGCGCGGCGATCGCTTCCGCAGTGAGCAGCGCGTGGCTGATGCAGCCGAGCCGCATGCCGACGACGAGCACCACCGGCAGGTTGAGCGCGAGCGCGAGGTCGGCCGTGTCGTGTGCATCGGTGAGCGGCACGCGAAAGCCGCCGACGCCTTCGACCACGACGACATCCGCAAGCGTCAGCGCCTCGTCATGACAGGCGACGATGTGCGCGATATCGAGCGACACGTTTTCCAGCGCGGCCGCGATATGCGGCGCGGCGGGTTCGCGCAGCAGAAACGGCGTGCGTATCGCGGCGGGCAGCAGCACGCTGGCGGCCGCGTCGAGCTGATCGGCGTCTTCGTTGTGCCACACGCCGTCGCGCTCGAATGCGCCGGCCGCGACCGGCTTCATCGCGGCGGCGCGCAGCCCTGCACGCGAGAACCCGCGAAGCAACGCTGCCGAGACGAGCGTCTTGCCGATCTCGGTGTCGGTGCCGGTGACGAAAACGGAGAGCGGCGCGTTCATGCAGCGCACCCGCTCAGCGTTTTCAGCGCGGTTTCCAGCTGGTCGATATCCGCGTGCGAATGCGCCGCCGACAGCGAGATGCGCAGGCGCGACGTGCCGGCGGGCACGGTCGGCGGACGGATCGCCGGCACCCACAACCCTGCGCGATCGAGTCCGGCGGCGACTTCGAGCGTGGTTTCGTTCGCGCCGATGATGAGCGGTTGCACGGCCGTGTGCGAATCGACCGGCAGCCAGCAGGTTTCCTTGAGCATCGCGCGTGTGCGTTCGATCAGCGTGTGCAGATGCGCGCGACGCGTATCGCCTTCCGCGCCGCCGATGATGCGCAGGCTCGCCGAGACCGCATGCGCCACGGCGGGCGCCGCCGCGGTCGTGAAAATGTACGGACGCGCGCGCTGCACGAGCCACTCGATCACAGTCTCGTGCGCGACGACGAACGCGCCGGACACGCCCGCGGCCTTGCCGAGCGTGCCGACCATCACGAGATGCGGCGAGCGCAGCGCTTCGTGTGCGAGCGCCCCGCGACCTTGCGGACCGAGCACGCCGAAGCCGTGCGCATCGTCGACGACGAGCCACGCGCCGTGCTTTTCCGCCAGCGCGACGAGCGCGGCGAGCGGCGCGATGTCGCCGTCCATGCTGAAGACCGTGTCGGTGACGATCATCTTCACCGTGGCGTCCGACGCGTCGAGCATTGCCGAAAGCGCATCCGCGTCCGCGTGCGGGTAGATCTGCACGTCCGCGCGCGAGAGCCGCGCGCCGTCGATCAAGGAAGCATGATTCAGCGAGTCGGAGAAGAGCGTCGTACCGCGGCCCGCCAGCGCCGTCACGGTGGCGAGGTTCGCCATGTAGCCGGTGCTGAAGTAGAGCGCGCGCGGCGCGTCGCTGAAGCCGCCCGCGAACGCGGCGAGATCCTCTTCGAGCTGTGCATGTGCGCGCGAGTGGCCGCCGAGCAGATGCGAGCCGCCGCTACCCGCGCCATAGCGCTGTGCGCCTTCGGCGACGGCTGCGATGAGATCCGGATGCGCGGCGAGGCCCAGATAATCGTTGCTTGCGAAGCCGATGATCGCGCGGCCGTCGACCGTCACGTGCGCGGCGCACGGCGTATCGAGGGTGCGTCGGCGACGCCGCAGGCCGCGTGCGTCGATATCGTTCAGACCTTGCGTGAGTGTGTCCAGCAAATGCATTAGCGAGCTCTCTTGAGTGTGGCGTCGAACGTTTCGCGCGTGCGCGCTGCGAGCAGCGCGAGTTCCGCGTCGTCGAGAATGTACGGCGGC
Source organism: uncultured Paraburkholderia sp. (assembly GCA_937917025.1). Classification (GTDB taxonomy): domain Bacteria; phylum Pseudomonadota; class Gammaproteobacteria; order Burkholderiales; family Burkholderiaceae; genus Paraburkholderia. The sequence continues at coordinate 1,635 of CALFSF010000495.1, read as the reverse complement.
ATCAGATACACGGTTGTGCCGATCGGGCGTAGCAACAGTTCGCGTTGCAACGCGTTTTCAAAGAAGCGGCGCGAGAAGGTCGCGGCTTCCGCGGCGTTTTCGGGGACGGCGTCGAACGCGAAGATCGTTCCGCACTGGCGAAGATTGCGCACCTGCGGATGGGCCGCGAGCGGTTCGAGCGCGGCGCGTAGCGTCGCGGATTTCTTCGCGTTGGCGGCGAGGACGTCATCGCTTGCGAAGAGATCGAGTGTCGCGAGGGCGGCGCGGCATGCGAGCGGATTGCCTGTGTACGAATGCGAGTGGAGGAAGCCGCGCGTGGTGTCGTCGTCGTAGAAGGCTTCGAATATTTCGTCGCGCGACAGCACGATCGAAAGCGGCAGATAGCCACCGCTGATGCCTTTCGACAGACACAGGAAATCGGGCCACACGCCGGCCTGTTCGCACGCGAAGAAGGTGCCTGTGCGGCCGCAGCCGACGGCGATTTCATCGGCGATCAGATGGATGCCGTACTGGTCGCATAGTGCGCGCAGGCCGGCAATGTACGACGCGTCGTGCATTGCCATGCCGGCGGCGCATTGCACGAGCGGCTCGACGATCAGCGCGGCGATGTGTGGGGCGCGCGCATCGAAGAGCGTGCGTACGTTGCCGAGCGCGCGTTGTGCGACGTCGGCGGCTGTTTCGCCATCCTGCGCGAGGCGGGCATCGGGCGACGCCACGACGTGTGCGTTGCGGATCAGCGGATCGTAGGCGTCCTTGAAGAGGGCGACGTCGGTGACGCCCAGCGCGCCGATCGTTTCGCCGTGATAGCTGTTCGCGACGCAGACGAATTCGCGTTTCTCGTCGTGGCCTCGATTGCGCCATGTGTGGAAGCTCATCTTGAGCGCGATTTCGACGGCTGATGCGCCGTCCGATGCGAAGAACGCGTGACCGAGCGTGTCGTGCGTGAGCGCGTGCAGACGTTCGGCGAGTTCGATTGCCGGTTCGTGCGTGCAGCCGGCGAGCATGGCGTGTTCGAGCGTATCGAGTTGAGTTTTGAGCGCGGTGTTGATGCGGGGATTTGCGTGACCGAAGAGGTTGACCCACCAGGAGCTGATGGCGTCGAGATAGCGACGGCCGTCGCGATCATAAAGCCACGGGCCCGCGCCGCGCGCGACGGCGATGAGCGGCAGATGTTCGTGATGTTTCATCTGCGTGCAGGGATGCCAGACGGCGCGCAGGCTGCGGGTGATCCAGTCTTCGGTTGACGTAGGGGTGGTGCGCATGGTTATGCGGAGGCCAGTTTTTTTCAGGCGGGTTGGGTTGGTGGTTTTTCGTTCAATCGTCTGGGATTTCTTCGCGACGATGGGGGCATCGGGGGCGATGCGGGGCTCAGATTAGCTGTTTATCTTGCTGTTTGCATCAGCTGGAATTTGCTGGCTTTTTCTGTTTGCCCCGGAGTTGAAGGGGGTTTCGGGCAGGTCGGAGGTGTTGGTTTGTGAACGCCGCAGATGGGCGTTGATGACGACGGCAAAGTCATGCTGACCAACAGGGCGTCTTTTGCCCCTTTGGCGGGGCGGCGGCTTTTTTGTTGTCGTTCTGGCTTTTTGGCCTTTCCTTGTGTTCATGTCGGTCTATTAGCGTTGCCCCTGTGCGGGG
>CALFSF010000494.1 GCA_937917025.1 uncultured Paraburkholderia sp. | reverse complement strand
AGACGCTGCTCGCGCGCGCCATCGCCGGCGAGGCGAAAGTGCCGTTCTTCAGCATTTCGGGTTCCGACTTCGTCGAAATGTTCGTCGGCGTGGGCGCGGCCCGCGTGCGCGACATGTTCGAACAGGCGAAGAAGCACGCCCCGTGCATCGTGTTCATCGACGAAATCGATGCGGTCGGTCGCCATCGCGGCGCCGGCATGGGCGGCGGTAACGACGAACGCGAACAGACGCTGAACCAGATGCTCGTCGAGATGGACGGCTTCGAAGCGAATTCCGGCGTGATCGTGATCGCCGCGACGAACCGTTCGGACGTGCTCGACAAGGCGCTGCTGCGTCCGGGCCGTTTCGACCGTCAGGTGTATGTCGGCCTGCCGGACATTCGCGGTCGCGAACACATCATGAAGGTTCACCTGCGCAAGGTGCCGATTTCGAACGACGTCGACGCGGCGGTCATCGCGCGCGGCACGCCGGGCTTCTCGGGCGCCGATCTGGCGAATCTCGTGAACGAAGCGGCGCTCTTTGCCGCGCGTCGCGGCAAGCGCATCGTCGAGATGAACGACTTCGAAGATGCGAAGGACAAGATCTTCATGGGTCCGGAGCGCAAGTCGGCGGTGATTCGCGAAGATGCGAAGCGCGCCACGGCGTATCACGAGTCGGGTCACGCGGTGATCGCGAAGCTGCTGCCGAAGGCCGATCCGGTGCACAAGGTCACGATCATCCCGCGTGGCCGTGCATTGGGCGTCACGTGGCAATTGCCCGAGCACGACAACGAAACGTACTCGAAGGATTATCTGCTCGACCGTCTGGCCATCCTGTTCGGCGGCCGTGTCGCCGAGGAGCTGTTCCTGAACCTGATCAGCACCGGCGCATCGGACGACTTCAACAAGGCAACCGCCACCGCGCGCGCGATGGTCGCGCGTTTCGGAATGACGGACGCGCTTGGGCCGATGGTCTACGTCGATGACGAAAACGACGCGTCGCCGTTTGGTCGTGGCTTCACGCGCACCATTTCGGAAGCGACGCAGCAGAAGGTCGATGCTGAAATCCGTCGCGTGCTGGACGAGCAGTACAACCTCGCGAAGCGTCTGCTCGACGAAAACCGTGACAAGGTCGAAGCAATGACCGCCGCGCTGATGGAGTGGGAAACGATCGACGCCGATCAGATCAACGACATCATGGCCGGTCGTCCGCCGCGCTCGCCGAAGAGCTCGCCGCCGCCGGCCAGCGACGCGTCGGGTGGCAGCACGGGCACCGAAGTCAAGCCGGGCGCCACCGCGCCGGCGTGATCGGAGCCGCAACGCGCTACGGGCCGGTGTGATTTCACACCGGCCCGTTTTGCATTTTCTTTCCCTTTCTGAACCGTTTCCCGCAGTGTCGAACGCCGATCTTCTGATCCATGCTTCACCCGAGCCGATGCAATGCGGCCGGTTCACGTTGTCGTTCGAACGCCCGCTGGTCATGGGCATTCTGAACGTCACGCCCGATTCGTTTTCCGACAGCGGGCTCTTCGCCGCCCAGGCCGACGCGCTGCGTCACGCCGAGCGAATGCTGCTCGACGGCGCCGACATCCTCGACATCGGCGGCGAATCGACGCGCCCGGGTGCGCCGCCCGTGCCGCTCGATGAAGAGCTCGAGCGCGTGATTCCGCTGATCGAGCGGCTGCGCGGCGCGAATGTGCCACTGTCGATCGACACGTACAAGCCGGAGGTCATGCGGCATGCATTGGCGGCCGGCGCGGACCTGATCAACGACATCTGGGGCTTCCGTATGCCCGGCGCGATCGACGCCGTGCGCGACAGCCCGTGCGGCCTGTGCGTGATGCACATGCTCGGCGAGCCACAGACCATGCAGACCGGCGAGCCGGTGTACGAGGACGTCGTTCGCGAGGTGCGCGAGTTTCTCGAAGAGCGCGTCGGCGCCCTGATGGCGGCGGGCGTCGCGAAGGCGCGGATCAGCGTCGATCCGGGTTTTGGTTTCGGGAAAGCGGTCGTCGAACACAATTACGCGCTGCTGGCGCGCTTGCGCGATACGGCGCCACGCAGCGAAGCGCCGTTTCCGGTTCTCGCCGGCATGTCGCGCAAGTCGATGCTGGGCGCCGTCGTCGGGCGCCCAGCGCCTGAGCGTGGCGCGGCGAGCATCGCGGCGGCTGTCTGCGCGGCGGAACGGGGCGCGGCGATCATCCGCGTGCACGACGTCGCCCAGACAGTCGACGCGCTGAAAGTATGGTCGGCGCTGCGCGATGCCGCACGTCGCAACTAACAACGCAACACATCGGTACGAAGAGAGGACATCTGGCAATGGCACGTCGCTATTTTGGGACTGACGGTATTCGGGGCAAGGTCGGCGACGCGCCGATCACGCCGGACTTTGTATTGCGCCTCGGCTACGCGGCCGGCAAGGTGCTGGCCGGCGCGGACCGCTGGGCGAAAACGGGCGCGCGGCCCACGGTGCTGATCGGCAAGGACACGCGCGTCTCGGGCTACATGCTCGAGGCGGCGCTGGAGGCGGGTTTTTCGGCGGCGGGTGTCGACGTGATGCTGGCCGGCCCGATGCCGACGCCCGGCATCGCGTATCTGACGCGGGCGCTGCGTCTGGCGGCGGGCGTGGTGATCAGCGCGTCGCACAATCCGTACTACGACAACGGCATCAAGTTTTTCTCCGCCGACGGCAACAAGCTGCCGGACGAAGTCGAATCGCAGATCGAAGAGCAGCTGAACCAGCCGCTCGACTGTGCGGCTTCCGAGCAACTCGGCAAGGCGCGCCGGCTGGATGACGCGGCCGGCCGCTACATCGAGTTCTGCAAGAGCACGTTCCCGGCGGCGTACGACCTGCGCGGCATGAAGCTCGTCATCGACTGCGCACACGGCGCGGCCTATGACGTCGCGCCGCACGTGTTCCACGAACTCGGCGCCGACGTGATCCCGATCGGCGTCGCGCCGAACGGCTTCAACATCAACGACGGCGTCGGCGCGACCGCACCGGACGCGCTCGTGCGCGCCGTGCGGGCCAATCGCGCGGATCTCGGGATCGCGCTCGACGGCGACGCGGACCGCCTGCAGATCGTCGATTCGTCGGGCCGCCTCTACAACGGCGACGAACTGTTGTACGTGCTGGTCCAGGACCGGATCGCGACCGACGGCAAGGTCGAAGGCGCGGTCGGCACGCTGATGACCAATCTGGCCATCGAGGTCGCGCTGAAGCGAACGGGCGTCGAATTCGTGCGCGCGGCGGTCGGCGACCGCTACGTGCTGGAGCAGTTGCGCGAGCACGGCTGGCAGCTCGGCGCGGAGGGGTCGGGACACATCCTTTCGCTGGACCGCCATTCGACCGGCGACGGCATCGTCTCGGCGCTGCTTGTGCTGGCCGCGATGCAACGCAGCGGCAAGACGCTCGCCGAACTGCTCGACGGCGTGACGCTGTTCCCGCAGAAGCTGATCAACGTCCGCATGAAACCCGACGCCGACTGGAAGGGCAACGAAGCGATCCAGCAGGCGATCCGGGCCGCCGAAGGCGCGCTGGACGGTAGCGGCCGCGTGCTGATCCGTGCCTCGGGCACGGAGCCGGTGCTGCGTGTGATGGTCGAGGCCCGCCACGAGCGGGATGCGGTGCAGCATGCCGAAGCTATCGCGAACGTCGTGAAGCAGGCGACTGCGTAAAGCGGTTCATCAGACCGGTTCCGGCAAGGGGCGCCCAGTGTCGTGCACGCAGGCGCTCCCTTGCCGGGCATTATTCCGCGAATTCCGCGATTTCCGCGACTTAACCCCACCTCGATCCCGCCGCGCAGCAAATCGCGCGTCACGTTCCGCAGACGTAGACGTGGCCCAACGCCCTCCACAATCCCCTCCAGTGTGCCTTTCATCCGGCCACGCGCGTTGTCACGTACGTTTCACGTAGCGTCACGTTACTGTCACAAAGAGACCCTATCCTTCGCGGTGTCGTGTAATCCGCTCACACCCTGGAGGTCTCATGAAATTGATGCACACCGCGTTTGCAGGCATGGCTGGCGCGCTCTTCGCGATTGCCGCGCACGCCACCGATATCACCGGCGCGGGCAGCACGTTTGCAGCACCGATCTACACGAAGTGGGCTGACGCCTACGCGAAGACGGGCGGCGGCAAGGTCAACTATCAAGGTATCGGTTCGTCGGGCGGTATCAAGCAGATCGTCGCGAAAACGGTCGATTTCGCCGGCTCGGACGCCCCGCTGAAGGACGACGAACTCGCGAAGGAGGGCCTCTTCCAGTTCCCGACGGTGGTCGGCGGCGTGGTGCCGGTCGTGAACATTCCGGGCGTGAAGCCGGCTGAACTGACGCTGTCGGGCGAAGTGCTCGGCGACATCTATCTCGGCAAGGTCAAGAAGTGGAACGATCCGGCGATCGCCGCGCTGAACCCGAAAGCGAAGCTGCCGGATACCGACATCGCCGTGGTTCGCCGCGCCGATGGTTCGGGCACGAGCTTCATCTGGACGAATTACCTGTCGAAGGTCAACGCGGACTGGAAGGCGAAGGTCGGCGAAGGTTCGACGGTCAACTGGCCGACGGGCACGGGTGGCAAGGGCAACGACGGCGTCGCCGCCTTCGTGCAGCGTCTGCCGGGCGCAATCGGCTACGTGGAATGGGCGTACGCGAAGCAGAACCACATGACGTACGTCGGCCTGAAGAACTCGGCAGGCGCGGTGGTCGAGCCGAAGACGGAGACGTTCAAGGCAGCGGCAGCGGGCGCGGACTGGTCGAAGTCGTTCTACCAGATCCTGACGGACGAGCCGGGCAAGAACGCATGGCCGATCGTCGGCGCAACGTTCGTGCTGCTGCACACCACGCAGGACAAGGCGCCGCAAGGCACGGAAACGCTGAAGTTCTTCGACTGGGCGTTCAGGAACGGCAATCAGGCGGCGAACGATCTGGACTACATCTCGCTGCCGGAATCGGTCGTGTCGGAAATCCGCTCGCAATGGAAGTCGAAAATCAAGGACGCTTCGGGCAAGACGCTCGCGGATTAAGCGGTATCGTCCGACGATGTTCCCACCCGGCCTCGTGTGAGGCCGGGCGGTTTTGCAGGACCGGCCGTGGCGGCATCGTGCCGCGCGGCTTCAGGAATCACAGGCTCCCAAGGCTGACATGTCCGACCTTCCTATTGCCTCTGACCCGGCCTCCGACCCGGCCCCTGACGCGGGATCCGGCACGCCCCGCCGGGCCAGCGCGCCCCGTTCGAATCCGCCTGGCAGCGACGCGCAGCAGAAAGCGCCCAGTCGCGCCGGCGACATCATTTTTGGCGGTCTCACGCGTGCGGCCGCGATCGTCACGTTATTGCTGCTCGGTGGAATCATCGTGTCCCTGATCGTGGCCTCGATGCCGACGATCCAGAAATTCGGCCTGAGCTTTCTCTGGACTTCCGAGTGGGATCCTCCAGCCGACAAGTTCGGCGCGCTCGTTCCGATCTACGGCACGATCGCCACATCGATCATCGCGCTGATCATCGCGGTGCCGGTGAGCTTCGGTATCGCGCTGTTCCTGACCGAGCTCTCGCCCGCATGGCTGCGCCGGCCGCTCGGCATCGCGATCGAACTGCTCGCCGCGATTCCGTCGATTGTGTACGGCATGTGGGGCCTGCTGATTTTCTCGCCGATCTTCGCCGAATACTTCGAAAAGCCGCTCGGCCATCTGCTGGGCGGCGTTCCGTATCTTGGCGCGCTCTTCAGCGGCCCGCCGATCGGCATCGGCATCCTGTGCGCCGGCGTGATTCTCGCGATCATGATCATCCCGTACATCGCGTCGGTGATGCGCGATGTGTTCGAAGTCACCCCCGTGCTGCTGAAGGAATCGGCGTACGGCATCGGCTGCACCACATGGGACGTGATGTGGAAGATCGTGCTGCCGTTCACGAAGAGCGGGGTGATCGGCGGCGTGATGCTCGGCCTCGGCCGTGCGCTGGGTGAAACGATGGCGGTCACGTTCGTGATCGGCAACACCAATCTGCTCGACAACGTGTCGCTCTTTTCGCCGGGCAACAGCATCACGTCGGCGCTCGCCAACGAGTTCGCCGAAGCGGGCCCCGGCCTGCATACGTCGGCGCTGATGGAACTCGGCCTGATCCTGTTCGTGATCACGTTCATCGTGCTGGCGATCTCGAAGCTCATGCTGCTTCGCCTCGAAAAAGCGGAGGGCGCGAAATGAGCCAGCCTCTGAACATGCCCGGTTCGACCGATGGCGTCGCGCTCGAAGCGATGCGCAATCGCCTGCAGCGGCGCCGCCGCGCGACCAATGCGGTCGCGCTGACGCTGTCGCTCGCCGCGATGGCGTTCGGCCTGCTGTGGCTGATCTGGATTCTGTACACGACGCTGCGTCTGGGTATCGGCGGCCTGTCGGTGGAGCTCTTCACGCAGTCGACGCCGCCGCCCAATACCGACGGCGGCGGTCTCGCGAACGCGATCGTCGGCAGTTTGATGCTGGTGCTGCTCGCCACGTTCATCGGCACGCCGATCGGCATTCTGGCGGGCGTCTATCTCGCGGAATATGGCCAGAAGCGCTGGCTTGCGAGCGTCACGCGCTTCATCAACGACATCCTGCTGTCGGCACCTTCGATCGTCGTCGGCCTCTTCGTGTACGCGCTGATGGTCGCGAAACTCGGGCATTTCAGCGGCTGGGCGGGCGTGGTTGCGCTTGCGCTGCTGCAGATTCCGATCGTGATCCGCACGACCGAAAACATGCTGAAGCTGGTGCCGAACGCGCTGCGTGAAGCCGCCTTCGCACTCGGCACGCCGAAGTGGAAGATGGTGATGTCGATCACGCTGAAGGCGTCGATCGCGGGCATCGTGACGGGCGTGCTGCTGGGCGTCGCGCGGATCGCCGGCGAAACGGCGCCGCTCCTCTTCACGGCGCTGTCGAACCAGTTCTTTACGTGGAACATGAACCAGCCGGTCGCCAACCTGCCCGTCACGATCTTCAAGTTCGCGATGAGCCCGTTCGCGCAATGGCAATCGCTCGCATGGGCGGGTGTGTTCCTGATCACGCTCGGCGTGCTCGGCCTGAACATCCTCGCGCGCACGATCTTCTCGAACAAGTAATGAGTTACGGCGGAGTCATCCGATGAATATGGCAGAAAGTCACCTCAACCCGGCCGTGCGTTCCGTGGCGCCCGCCGGCCCTGATCCCGTGGACGGCGACGGCGCGCTCGCGCCGACCGCGCCGAAGATCGAGGTCAACGACCTGAACTTCTTCTACGGCAAGTATCACGCGCTGAAGAACATCAACCTGCGCATTCCTGAAGGCAAGGTGACCGCGTTCATCGGCCCGTCGGGTTGCGGCAAGTCCACGCTGCTGCGCACGTTCAACAAGATGTTCGCGCTCTATCCGGAGCAGCGCGCGGAAGGCGAAATCCTGATGGACGGCGAAAACCTGCTCACGTCCAAACGCGATATTTCGCTGCTGCGCGCGCGCATCGGCATGGTGTTCCAGAAGCCGACGCCGTTTCCGATGTCGATTTACGACAACATCGCGTTCGGCGTGAAAATGTTCGAGACGCTGTCGCGCCCGGAAATGGACGATCGCGTGGAATGGGCGCTGACGAAAGCCGCGCTGTGGAACGAAGTAAAGGACAAACTGGGCCAGAGCGGCTACGGTCTGTCCGGCGGCCAGCAGCAGCGGCTGTGCATTGCGCGCGGCATCGCGATCCGTCCGGAGGTGCTGCTGCTCGACGAACCGTGCTCGGCGCTCGACCCGATTTCGACGGGCCGTATCGAAGAGCTGATCGCGGAGCTGAAGAGCGACTACACGGTGGTGATCGTCACCCACAACATGCAGCAGGCCGCGCGTTGTTCGGACTACACTGCCTATATGTACCTTGGCGAGCTGATCGAATTCGGCGACACCGAAAGGATCTTCATCAAACCGGTGCGCAAGGAAACGGAAGATTACATTACCGGTCGCTTCGGCTGATCGCACCGCGCACGGCGAACACAGGCGAAGCACAAGAACGCAAGAGCGCGATGCAGCGCGCACCAGGAGCAAGACATGTCCGACAAACACCTCTCCAGCCAGTTCGACGCCGATCTGAATCTCGTTTCATCGAAGGTGCTCGAAATGGGCGGCCTTGTTGAATCGCAGATCGTGAAGGCGATGGAAGCGCTGAACAACTTCGACCTCGATATCGCGGAGCAGGTGATTGCCGCCGAGGAGCGCCTGAACAAGATGGAAGTCGATATCGACGAGGAATGCAGCAATATCATCGCGCGCCGCCAGCCGGCCGCGCGCGACCTGCGTCTCTTGATCGCGATTTCGAAGACCATCACGAATCTCGAACGCGCCGGCGACGAAGCCGAGAAGATCGCGAAGCGCACGAAGCGTCTGATGGAAGACGGCGCATCGCGCACGATCAATATCGCCGAAATCAAGCTGTCCGGCGAAATGGCCGTGACGATCCTGCGTCGCGCGCTCGACGCGTTCGCGCGTCTCGACACGGTCGCCGCCGCGCAGATCGTGCGCGACGACAAGGCCATCGACGAGGAATTCCGCGCGTTCGTACGCAAGCTGATTTCGTACATGACGGAAGATCCGCGCTCGATTTCGGTCGGCCTCGATTTTCTGTTCATCGCGAAGGCGATCGAGCGGATCGGCGATCACGCGAAGAACATCGCGGAATTCATCATCTACATCGTGAAGGGCACGGACGTGCGACACCAGTCGCGCGACGCGCTCGAACGCGAAGCGCTTAGCTAACCCGTCACAAGGATACAGAGGTGCCGATGCCCAGCAGCATTCTCGTCATCGAAGACGAGCCCGCTATTTCCGAACTGATTTCGGTCAATCTCCAGCACGCGGGACATTGTCCGATTCGCGCGTACAACGCGGAGCAGGCGCAGAACCTGATCAGCGACGTACTGCCCGACCTCATCCTGCTCGACTGGATGTTGCCGGGCAAGTCGGGCATCGCGTTCGCCCGCGACCTGCGCAACAACGAGCGGACCAAGCATATTCCGATCATCATGCTGACCGCGCGCGGCGACGAGCAGGACAAGGTGCACGGCCTCGAAATCGGCGCGGACGACTACGTGACCAAGCCGTTTTCGCCGAAGGAACTGATGGCGCGGATCAAGGCCGTGCTGCGCCGCCGCGCGCCGCAACTGACCGAGGATCTCGTCGCGATCAACGGTCTGAAGCTCGATCCGGCGACCCACCGCGTGGCCGCCCATGCCGAAGGCAGCGAGATCAAGCTCGACCTCGGCCCGACCGAATTCCGTCTGCTGCATTTCTTCATGACGCATCCGGAGCGCGTGCACAGCCGCACGCAGTTGCTCGATCAGGTGTGGGGCGATCATGTGTTCGTCGAAGAGCGCACAGTCGACGTGCACATCAAGCGTCTGCGTGCGGCCCTGAAGCCGGCCGGGTGCGATGCTATGATTGAAACGGTGCGCGGCAGCGGCTACCGGCTGGCGAAAAGCGCCTGACGGCCGCGCGTAACCGGCAACCCCGGGGCACACCCGCAATCACGTGCGGCGCCGCGAGGGTTGTGTCGCGGCGCCTGAATTTTTCTTCGATCGGTAGACCATGAACGTCATCTGGGCGCGCTCCATCGTGTCGCTCGTGCTGCTCGCGATCGCATGTGCAGGCGTTGGCATGCTCGTGAACGTCAAGGCGGCGCTGATCCTCGCGATCGTCGTGCTCGCCGTGCAAACGGGCTTCGGCACGTTCCACAAGCAGCGTCTGTGGCGTCTGCTCGACGCGCCGGTGTATGGCGAGGTGCCGAGCGCGCCGGGCGCCTGGGGCGAAATCTACTATCGGCTGTACAAGCTCGCGAAGCGCTGGCATGCGCAGGTGCGCCAGGTCGAGCAGCAGCATTCGCGCTTTATCCAGGCGATCCAGGCGTCGCCGAACGGCGTCGCGATGCTCGACGATCACGATCAGATCGAGTGGTGCAACGCGATCTCCGAAGTACATTTCGGTCTCGACGCGAAGCGCGACCTGCGTCAGCACATCACGCACCTCGTGCGTCAGCCGGACTTCGTCAAATACCTGAATTCGCATCTCTACGACGAGATGCTGATCATGCGCGGCATGGGCGACAAGCGGCAGAACGTGCTTTCCGTGCAGGTGTTTCCGTACGGCGAGAATCGCAAGCTCGTGCTGTCGCAGGACATCACCGAACTCGAACGCACCGATGCGATGCGGCGCGACTTCGTCGCGAACGTTTCGCACGAACTGAAAACGCCGCTTACCGTGCTCTCGGGTTTTCTCGAGACGGTGCGCGAGTTGCCGCTCTCCGAGGCGGAGCGTTCACGCTATCTCGAACTGATGGAACAGCAGGCGCTGCGCATGCGGCATATCGTGAGCGACCTGCTGGTGCTGGCCACGCTCGAAGGCAACAACAACCCGCCCAGCGAGCAGATGGTCGACATGCGCGCGGTACTGCGCCATGTGCAGGACGACGCGGAAAACCTGTCGGGCGAGCGGCATGTCATCACGTTCGATATCGACGAAGGACTGACGGTGACGGGCGTCGAAACCGAGATCCTGAGCGCGCTCGGCAATCTCGTGACGAACGCGATCCACTACACGCCGGACGGCGGCAGGATCCACGTCGACTGGCGGGCGAGCGGCGGCAGCGCGGTGTTTTCCGTCACCGACAGCGGCCCGGGTATTCCGGCGGCGGATATTCCGCGCCTGACGGAGCGGTTCTATCGCGTCGATCGCAGCCGCTCGCGCGATACGGGTGGCACGGGACTTGGGCTTGCGATCGTCAAGCATGTGCTGCAACGGCACGACGCACAGCTGGACGTGACAAGCGAAGTGGGGCGCGGCAGCACGTTCACCGTGCGCTTCCCGGTGTCGCGCACGGCGCGGCGGCAGCCCGCGCCGGCCTGAACCCCGGGCGCGAGCCTCGCGGCACCGGGTCGGCGCCGCCTCTCAGGTCACCTATGAACAGAAGCGCGCGAGCAGACCCATCTGCGCATTTCGCGACGATTTTCCCGGCCGGCGGCGACGATAGTGGCCGTCGCTTTGCATCAGCCACGCCGTCTGGTTGTCGCCGAGAAACGCCGACAGGCCTTCTGCGATCACGCGCCGTTTCAGACGGCGATTGTTGACCGGAAACGCCACTTCCACACGACGGAAGAAGTTGCGATCCATCCAGTCGGCGCTCGACAGGTAGACCTGCTCCTCGCCGTCCGCATGGAAGTAGTAGATGCGATGATGTTCGAGAAAACGTCCAACGATCGAGCGCACCGTGATGTTCTCCGACAGCCCAGGCACGCCCGGCTGCAGCGCGCAGACGCCGCGCACGATCAGATCGATTTTCACGCCCGCGCGCGACGCTTCGTAGAGTTCCGTGATGACCGTCGGTTCCAGCAGCGCATTCATCTTCGCGACGATGCGCGCCTTGCGGCCCGCGCGCGCATGATCGGCTTCGGCGCGGATCGCCTCCACGAGCTTCGGATGCAGCGTGAACGGCGATTGCCACAATTCGTGCAGCTTCAGTTCGCCGCCGATGCCCGTCAGTTGCTGGAACACGTGATGCACGTCCTCGCAGATTTTCTGGTCGGCGGTCATCAGCCCGAAGTCGGTATACAGCCGGGCCGTGCGCGGATGATAGTTGCCCGTGCCGAGGTGGGCGTAGCGCTTGAGCGTCGACTTGCCGTTCACCGACACGCGCCGCACGATCAGCATCATCTTCGCGTGGCACTTGTGGCCGACCACGCCATACACGACGTGCGCGCCCACCGCTTCGAGCTGCGACGCCCAGTTGATGTTCGTCTCCTCGTCGAAGCGCGCGAGCAGTTCGACGACCACCGTCACTTCCTTGCCGTTGCGCGCGGCCTGCATGAGCGCGTCCATCAGCGGCGAATCCGTGCCGGTGCGGTAGATCGTCTGCTTGATCGCGACGACGTTCGGATCTTTCGCCGCCTGCAGCAGCAGTTCGAGCACCGGCTGGAAGCTCTCGTACGGATGATGCAGCAGCACGTCGCCCTGATCGATCACGTCGAAGAGGCTCGCGCTGTTGGCAACCTGTTTCGGAATGGCGGGAATGTGCGGCACGAACTTGAGGTCGGGCCGGTCCACCATCTCGGGCAACTGCATCAGCCGCACGAGATTGACCGGGCCGTCGACGAAATAGCAGTCTTTCGCGGAGAGACCGCTTTCGTCGAGCAGGCGCTGCGCGAGATGCGCCGGCGTTTCCGCCGACACTTCGAGGCGCACCGCGTTGCCGAGATGCCGCGCGGGCAGTTCGCCCTGCAGCGCGACACGCAGATTGGTGATTTCGTCTTCGTCGACGAAAAGCTCGCTGTTACGCGTGATCCGGAACTGGTTGCAGCTGCGCACGATGAGACTCGGGAACAGTTCGTTCACGAAACGTTGCAGGAGCGAGCTCAACAGCACGAAGCCATGCGGATAGCCCGACAGTTCCCGCGGCATGCGCACGAGCCGCGGCAGCGCGCGCGGCGCCTGCACGATGCCCATCAGCGCCTGGCGGCCGAACGCGTCCTTGCCTTCCAGCTCGACGACGAAATTCAGGCTCTTGTTCAGCACGCGTGGAAACGGATGCGCGGGATCGAGGCCGATCGGAGTCAAAACCGGCAGCAGCTCGTCGAAGAAGTAATTGCGCGCCCATTCGGTCTGCGCCTCGTTCCACGCTTCGGTGCCGTGGAAATAGATGCCTTCTTCCTCGAGGGCGGTGAGCACGGTGTCGTGCAGCATCGTGTACTGGCGATGCACGAGTTTCTGCGCGCGCTCGACCACGAGGTCGTAGACGTGCTGCAGCGACATGCCGTCGGGCGAGAGCGCGCCCGGGTTGTCGCGCATCTGCTCATGCAGGCCAGCCATCCGGACCTCGAAGAATTCATCGAGGTTGCTGCTCGTGATACAGATAAAGCGCAGGCGTTCCAGCAGCGGCACGGCGGGGTCCGCGGCTTGCGCCAGAACTCGCTCGTTGAAACCTAGAATGCCCAGTTCGCGATTCAGAAGAGGGTAGCGGATGGACATCGGCAGCGAGAATGGATTGTCGGTTAGTAACTCGAAAGGACGCTCGGAAATTCTCACAGTATGATGACGTTCTCATGACATTCACGAATGTCATGAATTTTACGCCGTATCGGTTGCCTGTCGTGAATTCGACCCAGTGTATATGGGACCATAGCGCACCCACAACCGCGAGGGGTGACATCGTGCGAACCAGTACGCTTAAAATGGCGTCTTTGAACAGCGCGGCAGCCGGCATGGACGCCGCACTCGCGCGCATGGAGTCCGCCCAATCGATGGTCAATACGCCGCAACTCCTCGCCGCCGTGGACATGGGCTCGAACAGCTTCCGTCTGATCGTGGGCCGTGTCGAGGAAACCGAAGCCGGCAGCCAGATCTACCAGGTCGACGCGCTACGCGAAGCTGTGCGGCTCGCCGCCGGCCTGTCGCGCGACAAGATGCTCGACCGCGCGTCACAGGTACGCGGCTGGGATGCGCTGAAGCGTTTCGGCGAACGCCTGCGCGATTTTCATCCCGACCACGTTCGTGCGGTTGCCACCAACACGCTGCGCATCGCCAAGAACGCCGATGAATTCCTCGTCGAGGCCGAAGCCGCGCTCGGGTTTCCCATCGAAGTCATCGCCGGGCGTGAAGAGGCGCGTCTCATCTATGCCGGTGCAGCACACTCCGTGCCAGCGAACGCAGGACAGCGGCTGGTGGTGGACATCGGCGGCGGCTCGACGGAATTCATCATCGGCTCGCACTACACGCCGATCCGCATGGAGAGCCTGTACATCGGCTGCGTGAGTCATAGCCGCACGTTTTTCCCCGCGGGCAATGTCGACGATTACACGATGCGGCAGGCCGAACTTGCCGCGAGACGTGAAATCCAGATCATCTCGAGCGACTACAAACAGACCGGCTGGGATCAGGCGATCGGCTCGTCGGGCACGGCGCGCGCGCTCGCCGAACTTGTCGAGGCAAACCATTTCAACGATTCAGGCGTCACGCACGGCATTTCGCGTGTCGGCCTCGAAAAACTCAAGCGTGCGCTGATCAAGGCGGAGAACGTCAACCGGCTGAAGCTCGTCGCGTTGAAGGCCGACCGTATTCCGGTGCTGGCGGGCGGCCTGTCGATCATGATCGCGGTGTTCGACGAGCTCGGCATCGATTACGTCGATACGACCGACGGCGCATTGCGTCTCGGCGTGCTGTACGACCTGCTGGGGCGCTCGCAGCACGAGGACATGCGCACGGTCACGGCCGAGGGCTTCATGCGGCGCTATGGGGTCGATCGCGCGCAGGCGGGGCGTATTGGCGAGCTCGCCGTGCGTTTTTACGACCAGCTTCATGAGGACGATGCCGAGCGCCGCGCGGAGAACCGCATGTTTCTCGGCTGGGCTGCCGCGCTGCATGAAATCGGACTGTCGATTTCGCACAGCGCGTATCACAAGCATTCCGCGTATATCGCGAGCAACGCGGACATGCCCGGCTTTTCGCGCACCGACCAGGCGCGGCTCGCGGCGCTCGTGCTCGGGCACGCGGGCAAGCTCGGCAAGCTGTCGCAGGCGCGCGAGGTGGAATGGCCGTTGCTGTTCTGCCTGCGCCTCGCGTCGCTGCTGTGCCGCCGACGTGCCGACGTCGGGCTGCCCGGCATTTTCGTCTCGCAGGCGAACGGTGGATACGAGGTGCGTTTGCCGGGCGAGTGGGTTGCGAACAATCCGCTGACCGACTACAGCCTGATTCAGGAAGCCGCCGAGTGGGAGAAGGTTGGGATTCCGTATCGCGTTGTTTATACGGATGATTGAACCGTCGGATGTGCGTCCCGCCAATGCGGGACGCGTCGCTTCGACGTAAGGAAGCCGGCGCTCAGCGCGTCAGCATATCGCCGAGAAAATGCTTCGCGTAACGCGCGTTGATATCCGACAGGCGGAAGAGCGTGAGGAAGTCAGCCGTGTTGAAATCGGGATCCCACGCCGGCGCGCCGCAGATTTTCGCGCCGAGACGCAGATAGCCTTTGACGAGCGGCGGCGGTGCAACGTCGACACCTGTCTGGAGGTCGTCGACCGGCAGCGGCGTGTGCGGGAACGCGCGATACTCCGGTGCGGTCAGCGCACGGTCGCGCAGCGAGACATACAGGTTCGACGCGTAATGGCCACCGTCCGCCATCGACACGCTCGCGCAGCCGAGCATCGTCTCGTAGCCGTTCTGCATCATGTACGCGGCGAGCCCGCCCCATAGCGACATGATGACCGAGCCGCTGCGGTAATCGGTATGCACGCAGGAGCGGCCCGCTTCGACCATCTTCGGGCGCAGATGCGTGAGGCGCGAGACGTCGAATTCGCTTTCCGCGTAGAGGCGGCCGATCCGCGCGGCCTGATGCGGCGGCAGCACGCGATAGGTGCCGACCACTTTCAGCGTGTCGAGATCGCGTACCAGCAGATGATCGCAATACGGATCGAACGAATCGACATCGAGGCCGGCGGGACCGCGGAGATGCGCACCCATTTCGTCGGCGAAGACGCGGTAACGCAGATGCTGTGCCTCGCGCAGCTCTTCGTCGGTCCTGGCCCAGGTGACGCGTAGACGATGCTGCGCCGTGACTGTTTCTTCGGCGCGCGGCAGACGGCGGCGCGGTTCGGACAGGATCGGAGCGAAAGGCAGGGCAGGCGTCGGCAGTTCTCGCATGGGCGTTCCCGGTGAAAAAAGGTGAGTCCGTTTTTTCGCCAATGTAGTAACGCCGGGTGACGCTCGCATGGCAATGCGATGACGATTCCATGACGTGCCGTAAGCGTGCCGCGTGGAGATTGTAGGGATCAGAGCAGGTCCGGACTCATCACGGCGCGCAGGACGACCTGCTCGTCGCCGGCGCGCTCGCGGTTTTCGAGCCACCAGAGACCGGCTTTCTTCACTGGCCAGCTCGATGCGTTGCCGGACAGCAGCAGCGCCGCAACCTGGCCGAGCGTCGGTTGATGACCGACGATGACGACTGTCGGCGCGATGCCCCCGGGCCAGCCGGCGGCGGCGAGCACGTCGCTTGAATGTGCGCCTGGCGCGAGTTCGCGCACGACGCGATACTGGTCCGTCAACGGTTCGACGGTTTGTACCGTGCGCACCGCGGGGCTGACGAGAATGACGGCGTCGTCGTCGAGGCGCGCACGCAGCCATTTCGCGATGCCTTGCGCCTGCTTGCGGCCACGGACGGTGAGTTGTCGCGCAAGATCGCTCGACGCGGCGTCTTCGGCTTCGGCGTGTCGCCAGAGGATGAGGTTCATCGTTGTCTCCTTGTCGAGCAGAGTTCGCGTCTGGCGCGTTACGCTGGTCCGCTGCGAGCCGGTTGCGGTGTTGATGCGATGCGTCTGCGCGGGGCTTGTCGCGACTGTCGCACGTTCGCGCCGCGTGCCGCAAGACGAACCATCACCGTGCCCGGCGGGATTAAAGATTGACGGGGTATCGGCACCCAGATAGAATCTCGGATTCGTCGGAGCGTAGCGCAGCCTGGTAGCGCATCTGATTTGGGATCAGAGGGTCGAAGGTTCGAATCCTTTCGCTCCGACCACGAATAGCAGCAGACAGGCATCAAGCAAAAACCCGCGTCGCCATCAGGCTTCGCGGGTTTTTTTGTGGTGCGGCGGGTTGATGCGATGGTCCGCTGACGGTCATTGCTGAACCCGCGTACCACCGCTCAGATTCTCCCCATCAGCAACAGCACGATCACCACGATCAGGACGATGCCGAGGATGCCGGTTGGCCGGTAGCCCCACGCGCGGCTGTGCGGCCACGTCGGAAATGCGCCGATCAGCAGCAGGATCAGCACGATCAGCAGGATGGTTCCGATGGTCATTTCATGTCTCCTTGATATTGGCCCGGGAACATCGCGCCGCCGCAGATCCGGTGCCGCAAGGGCGCCGTGGCGAGGCGATCGAATGGCGTTGCGGATGGCCGCGAAGCCGCTCCATGCCCTTTGAGCAATCGACGTGCCAACGCATCGATGCCGCGTGAGCGCGGTTGCGGGCGGCCGTGACGCTGTTCATTCCCTGGCAACGCGGCGTTTGCCGGTTGTGTCCGCGGATTGTCAGGAGGCGGCATTTCCTGCACGAACCGGTAACAAAGAGGCACGCGTCAACCCGCATTTATCTGGCAGAGCACATAAGTACCGGGAAGCGGAACAAAGACAAGACCGACTCGCGGACAGTCCACGCGAAGAAAAACGAACGTCTGGCCGGCTCGAATTAACGGGAAACGACGTGCGAGGCGAGTCGCGCAGCAACCAGCACGCGCCGAACGTGCAGGCGCGCGATGCCAGTGAAAAGAATCGATGCGCGCGGAAGCGCCTCTTCCGCGCGATTAGCCGAAGCTCAACGCCTGTGGCGCAGGCGGTCGAATACGTGATGTCCGGCGAGCCAGTGATGCAGCATTCCTTCGCCGCTGTGTTCGCGCCGGTAGGTTCGCGATTCGAAGACCGATAGCGCGATCAGCACGAGCAACCCGATGGCGAGGCCGATCAGCCCCGCGATTGATTCAGCGTCCATGGCAGCCTCCTTCGACGATTGCAGCCATATCTACATGGTAGGTCAGTCATCGCGAAGAGGGGAGCCGTTGTGCGCTGCACACGTGCCGTCACCGAAAACGCGTTGCAGGTAGACTGTCGGACGTCTTTCAACGACGCCGGCGCGCCGTCCAGGCGCGTCTCACGTTTTCCCTGTTTTCGAGAGTCCATGAATCGCACGATCCTGATTGCCCTGCTGTTGTCCGCGCTGACCGGTTGCATGAGCGAGCCCAACGGCCATCACAAGACGCCACCCAAAGACCCGCAGGACTACCACGGCGTGCCGACCGACGACCGGCCACCGTCGATGCTCGACACGCCGGCTCCGTCCAGCGCGCCCGCTGCGCCGAAATAAGCGCGGCCCATATCGTTTAACGCGGCACGCCGGGCCCGCGCTAAACGGCGTGCGCGGGCGCGATGCCCGCCGCCACGCGCGGCAGGTAGCGCAGCAACGTCGCGCCGCGCGCGAGCATGAAAACGAGCAACGCGATCCACAGGCCGTGATTGCCGTACGGACCCATCAACGCCCACGACGCGGCCACGAATACGGTCAGCGAAGCCGCCATCGCTTTCATCAGTTCATGCGTGCGCGTCGCGCCGATGAACACGCCGTCGAGCAGAAAACCCCACACTGAAATCACCGGCGATAACGCGGCCCACGGCAGATACGTTTCCGCCGCGCTGCGCACGGCCGGCTGATCGGTCAGGCGCTCGATGATCCACGCACCGCCCATCCAGTACGCGAGCGAAAAGCCGAGCGCGCCGAGCGTCGACCACAGCATCGTCACCTTGACGGCCTGGCGGAACGCGCTGCGCTCGCGCGCGCCGATCGCCGCGCCGACGAGCGCTTCGGCCGCGTGAGCGAAGCCGTCGAGCCCGTACGCCATGAACGTCTGGAAGTTGAGCAGCAGCGCGTTGGCGGCGAGCGTCGTGTCGCCCTGGCGCGCGCCGAGATGCGCGAACCAGCCGAACGCGCCAAGCAGACACAGCGTGCGCACGAAGATGTCGCGGTTGATCGCGACGAGCCGTCTGAGCGCCGTCGCATCGACGAGCGACGCGCGATCAGGCGAGGGAAGTCCGCGTGGGCGCAGATGCCACAGGAGCGCGGCGCCGAGCACGAAGCCGAGCGCATCGGCGGTCGCCGTCGCGGCGCCGATTCCGGCGATGCCCCAGCCGAACCCATAGACGAAGAGCAGGACGGCGACGATGTTCACCGCGTTGATGAACACCTGCGTGAGGAGCGCGAGGCGCACGCGTTGCGTGCCGAGCAGCCAGCCGAGCACCACGTAGTTCGCGAGCGCAAGCGGCGCCGCCCAGATGCGCGCATGGCAATACACGCGGGCATGCAGCTGGACCGCTTCGCTGCCGCCGATCGCACGCAGCGTATAGCCGATCAGCGGCACCTGCAGCGCAAGCACCGCGGCGCCGATCACGAACGCGAGCATCAGCGCGCGAATGACGTTCATCCTCAGGCCCGCCGCGTCGTTCGCGCCGAACGACTGCGCGACGAGCCCGGTCGTCCCCATCCGCAGGAAACCGAAGCCCCAGAACACGAAGCTGAAGAAGAGCCCGCCGAGCGCGACGCCGCCGAGATACGACGCGCTCTCCAGATGACCGGCGACCGCCGTATCGACCGCGCCGAGGATCGGCTGCGTCAGATTCGCAATGACGATTGGAAAGGCGAGCGTGAGAACACGACGATGCCACTGCACGGGAACGGCTTCAGCGGCTCCGTCGACCGCGGTGGCTTTGGCGTTCGCGACCGTTTCCACGGCGCCTGCCGCGACGGCGACGGCATCGGGCTGCCCCGGCGCCGGCGATACGCTCCCGGGCGTCGCCTCGCCAACGCCATGCGTGCCGCGCGTGCGCTCCGCGCCGTTCAACCGCGCTCCTGCACGCAGATCCACGGCGAAACGACGACCGCCCACAGGTCCGGGTCGCGGGCGGCGAAGTCCGCGGCCGTCTGCGCCTGCACGCGTTCCACGAGGCCCGCGGAGAGCCATTGCGTGACCTGCGCGGCGTCGTCGCTGGCGATGGCTTCGGCGACGCTCACGAGGTCGAGGTCGCGAACCACGCGCAGCAGCATGCCGCGCGCAAAGAAACGTTCGAGTTCCGGCCAGCCGATTTTCGCGGTTTCGGCAAGAAGCTTCAGATAGAGAGGACTGTGGTTTGCGTCAGGGGAAGTCATGGGATATCGGAAAACAGGACAGGCGGCCGACACTATAAACCATCGTCACGATACCGCTTTCGCCGCGCGCCGGATTGTCGAGCCGGATATTAACACCGGTTTTATCCACGATTTAAAACAATCCCGATGCCGCGGGCATTTAATCTGATCAAAGCAAAATACGCCCAAAATCGCAGTTCATACGATTGCATTTAGCGATTAAATCGATGGAAGAGTGCGCTTGCGCACCAAGGCTCAAACCGGCAGGTTATCGCAAAATAAATAGCCCGCTTTGCTTTTTGCAATGGCTTTTCCGGCATGACGGGCGCGCCGGGTAAAACGGCGCGGAAGCAAGACAGGGGCGGCGCTCGGGGCATATCGACATGTGCTGGCAACGGTGTGAAAACCCCGCTGCGACGCAGCATTCAGGGTAGTTCGGCTTGCTAGATTGAGCGGGCCAGGTTTGCTCTCGCGTCACTCAGTGCGCCGAGTAACACTATTTGCACAATTAATCGATTGCATCGGTATACGCGCGTTGCTAGATTTCGTTTCGGCGCATGGTGAACCGGTCCTTTGCCGATATGCGCCGAACCCCCGTTAGCCCGGCCTCGTGCCGGGCTCTTTTTATTGCGCGATCCGGCAACGATGCCGTGCGGATCTCACTGCTTGCAGTGGATGACCATCGACCGGTTCTTCACGTTCGCGCCGAAAATCCCCCCGAGCGAGCCGCCCGAGGTGGCGCCGTTGTCGACATCCTTCGAGATCACGTCGTATCCATACGCGCCGCATGCTTCGCCGGCCTGCTTGTAGCATTCGCCCCAGCTTTCGCTGGCATCGCTGCCGCTGCAGTTGATCGCAAAGCCGGTCTCGCCGTTCGGCAAATAGGTGAGCGTCGACGTGGTGGAGCAGCCCGCGAGGCCTGCGAGTGTCAGCACGGCCAGTCCGGCCGCCATGGCGAGTGCGCTTTTCATCGCAGATTTTCCTGTTATCGGACGCGGCCGGTTGCCGCGCCCCTTAAGAATGGATCGTTCCGGCGGCCGTGGGGTTCCCCACGCGCGTGGCCGGACCGTCCCTAAAGCACTTCAGACAGACCTTTCATCAGTCTTGCGTTGCGCATGGCAACTGACCTGCCGCCTGACGACGCCCACGAACGCAAACGCGCCGCGTTCAACGTGGCGGCAGCGAACGGGCCGGGTCGATCGAACGGCTCTGGTAGCGCAATTCGAAATGCAGCATCACGCGATCGCTGTCCGTGTCGCCCATTTCGGCGATTTTCTGGCCTTGCGCAACCGTCTGGCCTTCCTTGACGACCAGCGCGCGGTTATGCGCGTAGGCGGTCAGATAGTCGCTGTTGTGCTTGATGATGATGAGGTTGCCGTAACCGCGCAGACCGTCGCCCGCATACACCACCGAGCCCGCCGCCGCCGCGACGACCGGCGTGCCGGCCGCGTTGACGATGTCGATGCCCTTCGAGTTCGCGCCGTCGAAGCGCCGCGTGACGGTGCCCTGCGCCGGCCACACGAGCGCGATCGTCGAAGCGGGCGTCGCGGTCGGCGCGGGTGCGAGCGCCGTCGTGCCGCGCGATGCCGTCGATCCGGACGAAGCCTGCGCGCTCCTTTCGGAGCCTCGCGCCGCAGTCGCGCTATTGGCGGGCGGCGCCACGCGTAGCACCTGGCCGGTTTCGATGGCGTCGGGATTGGTCAGTCCGTTCCACCGCGCGATGTTCTGCACGGACGTCCGGTTGCTGCGCGCGATGCCGGATAGCGTGTCACCCCGTTCGACACGATAGAACCCCGGCCCCACCGGAGCCGCCCCGCACGCGGCGAGCACCGCGATCATCGATACGCAGGCGAGCCGTCTGATTTTTGTATGCAAACCTGGACCTCTCAAAACGCTGTCGCGCGTCGATCCGTGATCGCGCGCGTCAGTGGCAAAGCGATCCATTCTAACGGTTTTGGATTGCAGCACCCCGAAACGCCGCGAACCGTGCGATCGCTTTTAGCTGTTCGTGGCGACGCCGATGCGCAGCGAAGCGCTTTCCGTCGCGCCCGGCGCGAGCCAGCGCAGGCCGAAGCCGTTATGGATGGCGTCGGGCAGTCCGAGCCACGGTTCGACGCAGTAGAAGTCGGATTCCGGCGCGAGCGTCCACGTCGTCACGGCGTACCAGGGGATCGAGCCCGGCCGCTGCAGATCGATCGTGATCGTGCGCTTCAGCCCCGGCGCGACGATGCGCACCGGCTTTTGCGGCGCGCCGTCGAACACATGGAAGCGGTCGAGAATGCGCGTGTCGTCGAGCGTGTACTGCGCAGCGCCTGGCTCGGCCGCGCTGATCGACGCGTCGGCCTGCTGGTGGCGGCGCTGCGTCGGCGGCAGTTCGAGCGTGGTTTCGCCGCGCTGCGCGTGCGGCAGCGCGAAGTAGAAGTGGTGGCCGGCGTAGTAGGGCAGCGCGGCGTCGCCGGTGTTGGTGGTGGTCAGCACCACGTCGAGCGTGCCGGCATCGGCGAGACGGTACGTCGCCTCGAAGCGAAAACCGAACGGATACGCGGCGCGCGTGGCGTCGCTGTCGGTGAGCGTCATCGTGACGCCGCTGCCGCTCGCGTCCAGTTGCGCGGCGAACGGCAGGTCGCGCGCGAAGCCGTGCATCGGCAGATCGCGCACTACGCCGCTGGCGTCGCGCCAGCGGCCGATCTCGCCGTCCACGCGGTGCCGCCCGAGAAACGGAAACAGCAGCGGATTGC
>CALFSF010000493.1 GCA_937917025.1 uncultured Paraburkholderia sp. | reverse complement strand
CACATGAACGTGCTGCTGGCCGAAGCCGAAGTGCCGTACGACATGGTCTTCGAAATGGACGACATCAACGGCGAGTTCGGCCAGGTCGACGTGGTGCTGGTGCTCGGCGCGAACGACGTCGTGAATCCGGCGGCGAAGAACGATCCGAAGTCGCCGATCGCGGGCATGCCGATCATCGAGGCCTACAAGGCGCGCACGGTCATCGTCAACAAACGCTCGATGGCGGCGGGGTATGCGGGGCTCGACAACGATCTCTTCTACATGGACAAGACGATGATGGTCTTCGGCGATGCGAAGAAGGTGATCGAGGATATGGTGAAGGCGGTGGAGTAAGCCGTTTGACGTAACGGTCGGTTCGTGTCGCGGTTCAGGCACTCGCGACGCGAACCGGTTCACCGCGGCTTCGCTCCCACATGCCGCATGAAATCCGCCAGCCTGCGGCCTTCCATATCCGGAAACGCCTCATGCGACGCGACGTCCCGCATGCGCTCGACGTCGAAGTTGCGAAACCCTTCGCGCAGTTCGCACCACGCGCCGATCGTCCAGCGCGCGCCCCAGTAGACGAGCCCGAGCGGCCACACGCGCCGCTCTGTCGCGGCTTCGTTCCGGTCGACGTAGGCGAAGCTCACCACGCGATGATCGTCGATCGCGCGATGGAGCGTGTCGACCTTCTCCTGGAAGTCCCCCTTGACGTGAAACGATGGTGCGAAGAACGGCGCGCGTTCGAGCGTCGCGCGCTTGTCGGCGGGCATCGCGGAGGCGATCTTCGCGAGCGCGCCGCGCGCACCCGATGCGAAGCTCGCGCCGCCCCACGTTTCGAGCATGCGCGCGCCGGCGGCGAGCGCGGCGAGTTCCTCCGCGGTGAAGGTGAGCGGCGGCAGGCTGGCCGAGCGGGCGAGCCGGTAGCCGATGCCGGGCTCGCCTTCGATTGGCACACCGGAAAGTTGCAGATCGCGCACGTCGCGATACACCGTGCGCGGCGAGATCTTCAGCCATTCGGCCAGCTGCTGCGCGGTCGTCAGCCGGCGGCCGCGCAGCAGTTCGGCGATCTGGAAAAGGCGGTCGGCGCGACGCGTCATCGGAGTTGTCCTGCGTGGAGGTAACAGCGCGGAAACGACCCCGCGATGATAGCGCCGCATCACGTGCTCCGCGCGTTCCCGGATCGGGCCCGCTACGCGGCTCCGCGATCCGCTAGCCGTTGTGCTGCGAATGCAGGCCGATGCGGTTGCCTTCGGTATCGGTGATGAAGGCGATGTAGCCGATGTCGTTCGGCAGCTGGATGGCCGGGCCTTCCACCTTGCCGCCGGCCTTCTCGACGCGCGCGAGCACGGTGTTCACGTTCGGCGTGGCGTTGAGATACACCATCGTGCCGGCCGCCGACGGCTTCAGCGACGTGCCGCCGACCACGCAACCGCCCGTCGCCTGCTCACCATAGGTGAAGATGGCGATCGGCTGGCCGAAATCTTCGCGGCGCAGCGGGTTGCCGAGGACGGTCTCATAGAAACGCACCGCGCGATCGAAGTCGGTCGACGGAATTTCAAACCAGGCGATAACGCGGGAATCAGCTGCTGACATGACACGCTCCTTGGTAGTGCGCCGCTCCGGGCAACATGCCGGGTGGCGTGACTGAAGTGTGCTGCCGGGCTACTGACATCGTCCTGTCAGTAGCCTTGAGCGACCGCGAATATTCGGGGCGATAAAAAACGCGGCGCACGGGGCATATGCCCGTCGCCGCGTTGTTCTGGTGCGTACCTGAACGGAAAGGGGCTAGCTCGCTAGCGCTGACCTTCAGCGGTATCGCCGGCATTGGCGGCCGGGCGCTGGCGCACGCTGCCGGCAATCAGGTCGAAGCGGAACAGACGGCATTCGAGCGCGCCGTTGAACAGCGGCGTCTTCGTCGATTCACGCAGGCGCATCTGGCCGGGCAGCTTGCGATCCGACGTGAGAACGAACGCGTGCCAGCCGGTGAAGCGCTGCTTGAGCGCGTCGCCGAACGACTTGAAGAACTCGCTGTCCGGTGCATCGGTGTGGACGCGTTTGAAGCCTTCGTCCTCGCGGCTTTCGCGGCCGGTTTCGCGCACCTCGCCGCGCGGACCGCGCCCGCGCACCTCGATACGTTCGCCATACGGCGGATTCGCGACGAGGATGCCGGGCGTGCCGACAGGCGGCGTCATGCCGCGCGCATCGACCTGCTTGAGCGGCACGTTCAGACCCGCGCGCTCGAAGTTGGCGCGCGCCTTGTCGAGCATGTCGCCGGAGATGTCGCTGCCGAAAATCTGCAGGTCCGCGCGCGAGCCGCGTGCGGCGCGTTTGGCTTCGACGGCGGCGACTTTCAGCGTCTGCCATGCGCTGGCGTCGTACTGCTTCAGACGTTCGAAACCAAACCGGCGCTCGACGCCCGGCGCGATGTTCAGCGCGACCTGCGCCGCTTCGGCGAGGAACGTGCCGCTGCCGCACATCGGGTCATAGAGCGGCGTGCCGGCGCTCCAGCCCGTCAGGCGCAGAATGCCGGCAGCGAGGTTTTCGCGCAGGGGAGCGGCGCCCTTGTCGAGCCGCCAGCCGCGCTTGAAGAGCGGATCGCCGGACGTGTCGAGATACAGCGTGCAGTCGGTTGCGGTGAGGAACGCGAATACGCGCACGTCGGGCTCGGCCGTATCGATGCTCGGACGCGCGCCGCTCTTTTCGCGCAGACGGTCGCAGATCGCGTCCTTGACGCGCAGCGTCGCGAATTCGAGGCTGCGCAGCGGCGACTTGATCGCCGTGACGTCGACGCGCAGCGTTTCGTTCGCGGAGAACCACTGTTCCCAGCGCTGTTCGAGCGCGAGCGCATAGATGTCCTGCTCGCTGCGATACGGGCGGTGGGCGATCTTCAGCAGCACGCGGCTCGCGATCCGCGAATGCAGGTTGGCGACCATGCCGGCGGACCATCCTCCACGGAAGTGCACGCCGCCCGGGACCTGCGCGCCGGGCGCGAACGGGGCGCCGTCCAGATGGCGCGCGCCGATCTCCGCGAGTTCGGACGCGAGCGCGGCTTCAAGGCCGCGTGGGCAGGGAGCAAAAAAATCGAAGGACATTGAGGTTGCCGGAAGGCCTGGAGGGAAGCCCGTATTGTACGCGGTCGGCGGACGCACTCATGGCCGTCGTGCCGGCCATGCAGGTAAGGCCGCGTGATCGGCGCGGTCAGTTGCGTCCGGCCGTCGGCAGCAATGCGCGCGCCTGTGGCGCGCCATGCCTGACGTTTCAGGCGGAGGCTTCCGGCAGGTGCCTCCGCCAGCCGGTCTGGCCACTCACCTCAAGCAGCCGGCGCGGCTCCCTGAGGCGTCGGACATGGCACCTTGATCACACCCGCACCGGTCGTCATGGTCGACGACGCGCCCTTCGCGGGCATTGCCGCCCGCGTCTGCGGCGCGGCGGCGAGCGCCTGCACGCCCGCGGCGATTTCCGTCGAGATTTCCTGCACCGCGCGACGATGGCCTTCGGCGAGCGCGTCGTAGCCGGCCGTGACCGGCTCGCTCACGACGCTGCGGCAGGTCAGCACTGCCTGCGTGCGCACCGCGCGCACGCTCCAGACGGCGTCGATCAGCGCATGCGAGCCCGGCCACGACTCGAAGCGCTGCACGTTCACGCTCACGCGATACACCGGCGAGCCGTCCGGATACGGCGTGCCGTAGACGTCGATCGCGCCGAGCCGGGCCGTGAGGTCCGACGACAGCGCGCGGCGGATCTCGTCGCCCGGCAGCGACGCCCAGCGTTCCTGTTCGAGCACCTGAACCTGCGTCGGGCCCGTCTGCACCACGAGCTGGTATTTCGCGACCTGCGGCGGCACGTCGACGGGCGGCACCT
This sequence comes from uncultured Paraburkholderia sp., assembly GCA_937917025.1. Lineage (GTDB taxonomy): Bacteria > Pseudomonadota > Gammaproteobacteria > Burkholderiales > Burkholderiaceae > Paraburkholderia. Next base: position 18,486 of record CALFSF010000493.1, on the reverse strand, counting down.
CGATCAGCATCGACGGACTGCCGGCGGGACGTGTGGACGCGGGCGTGCCGGTCGCATTGAGCGTGTAGAAGCGGCTCACCGGCGACGCGCAGCCCGCAAGCGCCAGCACCCCGGCGGCCACGGCCACCGCCGTGACGGACGGAAGGCTGGCGCGGCCAGTTGCATGGGCAGCGGCGCGAAAGCCTGCACGGACAGCAGCACGGCTAGTGGCGCGCGCCGGATGAAACAGCCGGGCGAACATCATGGTTTATCTCCTGTTTTGCCACGCAGCAGCGATTCCGGATGACGTTCAAGGTAGTCCGACAGCGCGTTCAGCGATTGCAGCGTGCGCGTCAGTTCCTGCAGCGCCTGATGCACGTCCGATTGCAGCGGCGAATCCTGCTGCAAGGTGGCTTCGGCCGAGCCGAACGTCTGCCTCGCGGCGGCCAGCGTGTCGCGCGCCTCCGGCACGACTTCGGTGTCGAGCCGCCTGAACAGCTGGTCGGCGTTCTTCAGCGCGGTGTTCAGGTTGCTGCCGATCTGGTCGAACGGCACCGCATCCAGCTTCTTCGCGATATCCGCGACCTGGGTCTGCAGTTCGTCGAGCGAGTTCGGGATCGTCGGCAACTCCATCGGATCGCTGTTGACGTCGATCTTCGCGGGCGGCGCTTTCGGGAAGATGTCGAGCGCGATGTACAGCTGGTTCGTGATCAGGTTGCCTGTCCGCAGCTGGCCGCGCAGACCATGCTTGACGAGCCGCTCCAGCAGCTCGTGGCCGGCCGCGGTGCCCGGCTCCGGAACAGGGCCGTGCGCGCGTCGCGAGAGACGTCCCGGATAGATGTCGATCGTCACCGGCATCTTGAAGTTGCGCGCCTTCGGATCGTAGACGATGCCGATGGCCGTGACCTCGCCGAGCACGATGCCCCGGAAGTCGATCGGCGCGCCCACCGCCAGCCCGCGCAGCGACTGGTTGAAGTTCATCACCACGTGCAGCGGCTGGCCGTCTGGATCACGCATCGCGTCGGCCTGGTCGGAGCCGAGGCGGAACGTCATGTTGTTCGGCGCCTGCGCGCCGGCCGCCTGCCCCGGCGGCGACTGGAACGCCAGACCGCCGACGATCAGCGTCGCGAGCGACTGGGTGTTCAGCTTGAAGCCGCTCGAATCGAGCCGGACGTCGATGCCGCTCGCGTGCCACCAGCGTGTATTGGTGCCGACGTACTGGTCGAACGGCGCGCTGACGAACACCTGCATCGTGACGCCGGTGCCGTCCTTGTCGAGCGAAAAGCCCACGACCTGGCCCACCTGCACGCGCCGGTAATAGATCGGCGAACCGATGTCGATCGAGCCGAGCGACTCGCCGCGCAGCGTGAACTGATGGCCTTTCTGGTCGCCGGTAATCGGCGGCGGCGTCTCCAGCCCGACGAAGTCTTTCTGCGCGTCTTCCGTGCGCCCGGGGTCGACGCCGATGTACGCGCCCGACAGCAGCGTGCTCAATCCGGACACGCCGCTCGCGCCCACGCGCGGCTTCACGACCCAGAAACGCGTGCCTTTCACGGCGAAATCCTCGGCTTCCTTGGTGAGCTGTACCTCGACGCTCACGTGCGAGAGATTTTTCGCGAGCTTGATGGTCTTCACGGAGCCGACGTCGACGTCCTTGTACTTGACCTGCGTCTTGCCCGGCTCGAGCCCTTCGGCGCTCGAGAAGCTGATCGTGATGGTCGGCCCCTTGCCGGAGACCGACTTGACGACGAGCGCGACGCCGATCAGCGCCGCGATCAGCGGAATCACCCAGACGAGCGACGGCAGCCAGGTGCGGCGCGGCGGCTCGATCTCGGGATCCGGCAGCTCGGGGGGCGGATTCGGCCCTTGTGGACTATTCATGGTTTGATCCCTGTGGTTTTTCTGTCTTTGCGCTCATCGACGTAATCCCAGATGAGGCGCGGATCGAACTGCATCGAGGCCAGCATCGTGAGGATCACCACGGAGCCGAACGCGAGCGCGCCCGGACCGGCGGTAATCACCGCGAGTGATTTGAAACGGACCAGCGCGACCGTCAGCGTCACGACGAACACGTCGAGCATCGACCAGCGGCCGATCCGCTCGACGATCCGGTAGAGCTTCGTGCGCTGCTCGGGCCGCCACTTCGAGCGGCGCTGCGCGGTGATGGTCAGCAGCGCGAGCACGCTCAGCTTGAGCATCGGCACCAGAATGCTGGCAATGAACACGATGACGGCAAGCGGCCAGTCGCCCGAGGTCCAGAAGTAGACCACGCCGCTCATGATCGTGTCATCCTCGGCGCCGACCAGCGATGCCGTATGCATGACGGGCAGCAGGTTCGCCGGAATATAGAGCAGCGCGGCGGCGATGAGGAGCGCCCACACGCGCATCAGGCTGTCGGGGATGCGGCGGTGCAGGGTCGCGCCGCAGCGCCCGCACTGCTGATGCGCTGACTGCTGCCACGGTTCGACGCGCCCGCATGCATGGCAACTGACGAAGCCCGCGCGTTTGGCTGTGATGTATTTCATCCTGCTTTCATCCCTGACGGGGGGCAGGCGGGAGGCCTGCGGCGCGCTCCGCCTTGAGGCGCCGGATGCGCCGCAGACGCTCCCGGGGCAATGTATCGGCGATATCCCACAGCGTGCCCGGATCGAACGTGACGACGACCGCGAACATCAGCGTGAGCGCGCCGAAGGCGAAGAGCGCGGCTTCCGGAATCACGCGCGCGAGGCTGATCATCTTCACGATGGTGATCAGCACGCCGAGCATGAACACCTCGATCATGCCCCACGGCCGCACGAACTGGATCGCGCGCAGCACGCGGTTAAAGAGCGGCGGCACGTAGCCCGCGCGCACCGGCACGAGCACATAGAGAAGGGCGAGGAGTTCGGTGAGCGGGAAGAGCGTCGTCGAGCAGAAGACCATCACCGCGACGATCTGCATGTTCTCGTTCCACAACGCGACGATCGCGCCGAACAGCGTGGTCTGCGACGTGATTCCGCTGGTTTCGAGTTCGACGATCGGGAACGCCTGGGCGATGAGGAACGTGAAGAGCGCGGCCAGCGTCATCGCGACGACGTTGTCGAGGCGCGACGACGCGCTCCGGTAAAGCGTTGCCTTGCAACGCGGGCACCGCGCCAGCGAGCGGCGGTCGAGCCGCGGCTTCTTGAACAGCGCGTCGCATTCGTGGCACGCGATCAGGTGGTGGTCATGTTCCATGCAGGAGCGAAGACAGACGACGTGGACGGGGACTCGCAGTACAAACCAAACCGGCACAACCTTTCACCAACGTTCACGAAGACGGCGGCCGGCAGGCCGGCGCCGCTGGACGCGTCATCCACAGGCTGCGCCCATGTTACCAAACACCCTGGCCGCCTGATCCTGGAATTGTTGTTCCCGCACACGCTTCGGACACTTTCCGGCCCCAAATCGTTCCATCCGCGCGACGCACTGTTGCACGGCCGCGCGAAGCCGGCTTTGCCGGCTTGCGGTAGCATGGCGGCCTTGGCGTCGGCATACGCCTTTTGCGGCGAGCATCTTGCCTGTCGACCCTGCGTCGGGCTCACCCGCGGCGGCTGGAATAAGTGCTTCCGTGACCCGTTAACCCTGTTTGCGTCAGCGATCCGTCATGGCCTTTCATTCTTCCGTTGCCGCACCCGCCGCGCCCGGGCGTTACACGCGGACCGCGATCGCGTTTCACTGGCTGATCGCGCTGCTGATCGTCTGCGGATTCGCGCTCGGCTGGGTGATGACCGATATCCCGGGCTTCACGCCCACCAAGCTGCGCTATTTTTCGTGGCACAAGTGGATCGGCGTGACCGTGTTCGCGCTCGCCGTCCTGCGCATCCTGTGGCGCGCGACGCATGCGGCGCCCGCGTTGCCGGACGGCATGGCCGGCTGGCAGCGGGTCGCCGCCCAGCTCGTGCATGTGCTGCTGTACGTGCTGATGATCGCGATTCCGGCGTCGGGCTACCTGTACGGCTCGGCGTCGAATATCCCGGTCGTGTATCTCGGTCTCGTGCGCCTGCCGCTGCTGATCGCGCCGGACCCGCATCTGAAAGCCATCCTCAAGGTCGTTCACGTGACGCTCAACTACGGCCTGCTCACGCTCGTCGTCCTGCACGTCGTCGGGGCGCTCAAGCACCAGCTGGTGGATCGCGACGGCCTGCTGTCGCGCATGATCCCTTTCCTCAAATAGGACCCATATGAAGGTTTCATTGCATCGCACCCTGCTGACGGCTTTCACGGCCGTTGCGCTCACTGTCGCGGGCAGCGCGTTCGCCCAGGTCGACGTCTCGAAGAGCACCGTCACGGCGACGTCGAAACAGATGAACGTGCCGGTCGAAGGCAAGTTCGGCAAGTTCACCGCGCAGATCGCGTTCGATCCGGCCAGACCGGCGGCCGGCACGGCGCAGCTTTCCATCGATACCGGCAGCTACGACCTCGGCGACGAAAGCTACAACGACGAGGTGCGCGGCAAGGAATGGTTCGACTCGAAGACTTACCCGGCGGCGACGTTCGTTTCGAGCGCGATTGCACCGGCTGGCGGCAACCAGTTCAAGGTGACCGGCAAGCTCACGATCAAGGGCAAATCGCAGACGGTCACGGTGCCCGTCACCGTCGTGCAGCAGGGCGCGACGCAGACCTTCGACGGCTCGTTGCCCATCAGGCGCTCGCAGTTCGATGTCGGCACGGGCGAATGGAAAGACACGTCGGTCGTGGCCGACGAAGTGGTCATCAAGTTTCATATCGTCGCAGCCCGCAAGTAATCACTGTTTGCCGTTCTCATTGCTTTCGCGCCGTCGTTTCGTGCGGCGCGCCTGAATACCTGAAGGAGCATGAATTGAAGAAACATCTGCTGATCGCCGCACTGGCGTCGACCCTCTCGATCGGCGCGTTCGCCGCCGATACCTATCAACTCGACCCCACGCACACGTATCCGAGCTTCGAGGCGGATCACTTCGGCGGCCTGTCGGTGTGGCGCGGCAAGTTCACGAAGAGCACGGGCACGGTCACGCTCGACCGCGCGGCGAAGACCGGCACGGTCGACGTCACGGTCGATCCGGCTTCGGTGAGCACCGGTAACGCGAAGCTCGACGAGCACCTGAAGACCGACGCCTTCTTCGACGTCGCGAAGTTTCCGGCGGCGACCTACAAAGGCACAGAGATCAAGTTTGACGGCGACAAACCTGTCGAAGTGATCGGCACGCTGACGATGCATGGCGTGACGAAACCGGTGAACCTGACGATCGAATCGTTCAAGTGCATGCAGCATCCGGTGCTCAAGCGCGAAGTGTGCGGCGTGGAAGCCACCACGACGTTCGACCGCGCCGACTTCGGCATGGACTTCGGCAAGAAGTACGGCTTCAGCATGCAGACGAAGCTGCATATCCAGTCCGAAGGCATCAAGCAGTAACGGTTTGCCGGGCTTTCGCGTCTTCTCTTACCGGGATGGCGCGGTATGGAACCCGGCTGGCACGACCTCGCACCCCACCGGCGGATGACGCCAGTGGGGTGTTTTGTTTCCGGCGCCCCGCGTTGGACGTGATATCCGGGTGTTGCATCTGCTGCTCGCGCGAAGTTATTTTTTCAGGTACATAGTGCGTTACCGCCCAACTGGTTGTGCGCGCATCCAGGCGGGCGACGACACTATTCGCGCGCACTGGAGATCTGAATGAATGCAACGACGGCCGCAAGCGCCGCAGCGGCACGGCACAGCTCGTGGCGCATCGTAGTCGCCGCGTCGATCGGCAATGCGCTGGAGTGGTTCGATCTCGTCGTCTACGGGTTTTTCGCGGTCATCATCTCGAAGCTGTTTTTCCCCGCGGGTAACGACACCGTTTCGCTGCTGGTCACGCTCGGCACGTTCGGCGTCTCGTTCTTCATGCGCCCGCTCGGCGCGATCGTGCTCGGCGCGTACGCCGACCGGGCAGGGCGCAAGGCGGCCCTGACGCTCTCGATCCTGCTGATGATGGCGGGCACGCTCATCATCGCGATCCTTCCGGTGTACGCAACGATCGGTCTTGCCGCGCCGCTGATCCTCGTGCTCGCGCGGCTGATGCAGGGTTTTTCCGCCGGTGGAGAGTTCGGTAGCGCGACGGCGTTTCTCGCCGAGCACGTGCCGGGCCGGCGCGGTTTCTTCGCGAGCTGGCAGATCGCGAGCCAGGGGCTGACGACGCTGCTCGCGGCGCTCTTCGGCGTCGTGCTGACGGGCAAGCTCTCGCCGGAACAGATGATGTCGTGGGGATGGCGCGTGCCGTTCTTCTTCGGGCTGCTGATCGGGCCGGTCGCGTGGTACATCCGCACGCGCCTCGACGAGACGCCGGAATGTCTCGCCGCCGAAACCACCGCGTCGCCGCTGCGCGATACCTTCGCGAGCCACAAGCTGCGCCTCGTGATCGCGATCGGTCTGGTGGTGCTCGGCACGGTGTCGACTTATCTCGTGCTCTTCATGCCGACCTACGGCGTGAAGCAACTGGGTCTGTCGCCTTCGGTATCGTTCGCGGCGATCCTGCTCGTCGGCGCGATCCAGCTCGTGTTCGCGCCTGTCGTGGGACATGTGTCCGACCGCCGCGGACGAACCGGCATCATGCTGGTTTCAGCCGTGTTGCTGCTGGTGCTGATCTATCCGGCGTTCGCGTATCTCGTCGCGCATCCGACGTTCGAAACGCTCATCGCGATCCAGATCGTCTTCGCGTTTCTGATGACGGGTTATTTCGGCGCGCTGCCGGGATTGCTCTCGGAGATCTTTCCGGTGGCGACGCGCACGACCGGCATGTCGCTCGCGTACAACATCGCGGTGACGGTGTTCGGCGGCTTCGGCCCGTTCATCATCGCGTGGCTGATCAGCGCGACCGGGACCAAAACCGCACCGAGCTTCTACATGATGTTCGCGGCGGTGATCAGTCTCGTCGCGTTGATCGCGGCGCGCCGCAAGCTCGGGTTCAAATGAGGTGCCTTCCGCGCAGCCCCTGAAGGCGACGCGGTAAACGACAAAGGCCGGTTCGAGAGAACCGGCCTTTGTCATATGCATCCAGGTTGTCGCGAAAGGTAGTGCTTAAACCTGCGCGCCTGCGTTTGGATCGTCCGGATCGTGACGTTCCTTTCTGTCCTTGATCAGATCTTCACGCTTCACGCCGAGCCACATCGCGAGCGCCGCGGCGACGAATACCGACGAGTAGATACCGAACAGGATACCGACCGTCAGCGCCAGCGCGAAGTAATGCAGCGTCGGGCCGCCGAACAGGAACATCGACAGCACCATCATCTGCGTACAGCCGTGCGTGATGATCGTGCGCGACATCGTGCTCGTGATCGCGTGATTGATGACCTCGATGACCGTCATCTTGCGTTCGCGGCGGAACGTTTCACGGATCCGGTCGAAAATAACGACCGATTCGTTCACCGAGTAACCGAGCACCGCGAGCACGGCGGCGAGCACCGACAGCGAGAACTCCCACTGGAAGAACGCGAAGAAGCCGAGAATGATCACCACGTCGTGCAGGTTGGCGATCACGCCGGCGACGGCGTACTTCCATTCGAAGCGGAACGACAGATAGATCACGATGCCGGCGACCACGCACGCGAGCGCGAGCAGGCCATCGGTAGCGAGCTCCTTGCCGACCTGCGGACCGACGAACTCGACGCGCTGCAACTGTGCCTGCTCGCTATCGGCCTTCAGCGCGGCCATCACCTGATCGCTCTGCTGCGCGGACGTGAAACCTGTTTTCAGCGGCAGACGGATCAGCACGTCGCGCGAGGTGCCGAAGTTCTGCACCTGGGCGTCGGCGTAACCGAGCTTGCCGAGCGTGTCGCGCAGCGGTTCGAGCGGTACGGCCTGCGGATACTGCACTTCGATCACCGTGCCGCCGGTGAATTCCACCGACAGATGCAGCCCGCGATGCACGAGGAAAAACACAGCGGCAATAAACGTCAAGAGCGAGATCGCGTTGAAAATCAACGCGCGCTGCATGAGCGGAAGATCTTTGCGGATGCGGAAAAATTCCATGGTCTCTTTCTCCGGGACTCAGCGGGATGAACCCGGTTTCCGGGGCGCGCTGCCCGGATCGTTGCGACGGCGGACAACCGGCTTGCCGGTGCGCGCCGGCGCGTTCGCCGCATTGGCTTTCGCGGCCGCGCGTGCGCGCGTGGCCGCGACGGCTTGCGCCGTATCGGTTGCGGTATCGCCGTGGCCAGGGAACGCCGCGTCGCCTTCGACGGGCGCCGGACGCCACACCTGACCGATCGCCAGCGATTTCAGCTTCTTCTTGCCGCCGTACCAGAGATTCACGAGACCGCGCGAGAAGAACACCGCCGAGAACATCGACGTCATGATGCCGATACAGTGCACGACCGCGAAGCCGCGCACCGGGCCCGAACCAAACGCGAGCAGCGCGAGACCCGCGATCAGCGTGGTCACGTTCGAGTCGAGAATCGTCGCCCATGCGTGCGAGTAGCCGTTCTGGATGGCCAGTTGCGGCGGCGCGCCGTGGCGCAGTTCTTCACGCACGCGTTCGTTGATCAGTACGTTCGCGTCGATCGCCATGCCGAGCGCGAGCGCGATAGCGGCGATACCCGGCAGCGTCAGCGTGGCCTGCAGCATCGAGAGAATCGAGATCAGCAGCAGCAGGTTCACTGAAAGCCCGATCATCGAGATCACGCCGAACAGCATGTAGTACGCGATCATGAAGACGGCGATCGCCGCGAAGCCCCACACCACCGAGTGAAAGCCCTTCTTGATGTTGTCGGCGCCGAGGCTCGGGCCGATCGTGCGTTCCTCGATGATGTCCATCGGCGCCGCCAGCGAGCCGGCGCGCAGCAGCAGCGCCAGATCCGCCGCGGCCTGCGGCGTCGGCTGGCCGGTGATCTGGAAGCGGTCGCCCAGTTCCGACTGGATCGTCGCGACCGTCAGCACTTCGCCCTTGCCCTTCTCGAACAACACCATCGCCATCGGCTTGCCGATGTTGTCGCGCGAGACCGACGCCACGGCGCGGCCGCCGCGACTGTCGAGGCGGATGTTCACCGACGGACGCTGATGCTCGTCGAAGCCCGACGACGCATCGATAATCCGGTCGCCCGTGAAGATGATCTGCTTTCTCAGCAGCACGGGCGTCTGCGCGCCCTGCGTGAAGAGCTCGTCGCCCGGCGGCACCGGATCGTTTGGATTCGGATGCGTGTTCACCGGATCGGCCAGACGCGCTTCGAGCGTCGCCGTACGGCCGATGATGTCCTTCGCCTTGGCCGTGTCCTGCACGCCCGGCAGTTCGACCACGATGCGGTCGGCGCCTTGCTGCTGGATCACCGGTTCGGCGACGCCCAGTTCATTCACGCGGTTGTGCAGCGTGGTGATGTTCTGCTTGAGCGCGGAGTCTTCGACCGTCTTCTGCACGGCAGGCGTGAAGGTGCCGACCACCTGGACGCCGCCCGCCGGATTCGGCTGCGTGGACCACTGAAGTTCGTTGATGCCCGTGGCAAGCTGCTTGCGCGCGGTTTCGGCGACGTCCGCGTCGGCGAAATTGACGACGACCGTCTGGTTCACGCGGTTCACGCCGCCATCGCGGATGTTCTTGTCGCGCAGCAGGGTGCGGGCGTCGGACGCGTCGGAGTCGAGCTTCTTGTTCAGCGCGCCGGCCATGTCGACCTGCAGCAGGAAGTGGACGCCGCCGCGCAGATCGAGACCGAGGTACATCGGCAGCGCGTGCAGCGCGGTCAGCCAGCCGGGCGACGCACTTTGCAGGTTCAGCGCGACGATGAACTGCGGATCGGTGGGATCGGCGTTCAGCGATTTCTGCAGCAGGTCCTTCACGCGCAGCTGCGTGTCGGTGTCCGTCAGGCGCACGCGGATGTTCGCGTTGGTCGACGAATTGTCGAACGTGACGGCGGACGGTTTGATCTGGCTGGAAGCGAGCGCGGCTTCGACCTGCGCGAGCGTGGTCGAATCGAGCTTGACCGTGGCTTTGCCGCTCAACACCTGGACCGCCGGCGCTTCACCGAAGAAGTTGGGCAACGTGTACACGAGGCCGATGGCGAGCGCCACCAGCATCACGACATATTTCCAGAGGGGGTAACGATTCATGGGGATGGCCCAACGGGAAGGTTGGCCTGGAAGCCCGGTCCGATTTCCTGGCTTTCAGGCGATGCGTCCGGCGATGAGCGCGGGAACCGCGGCGTGAACCATGTGCGGTTCCGGCGAGGCCGCGCCGGACGCGAAAGAGCAGGCCTTACAGCGACTTGAGCGTGCCTTTCGGGAGAATCTGCGTCACCGATGCTTTCTGCACGGTGATTTCAGTGCCTTCAGAAATTTCGACGCCAACGTAAGCATCGCTCACCCTGGTGATCTTGCCCACGATGCCGCCGTTCGTGACGACTTCATCGCCCTTGGCCATCGCGGCGAGCATGTTGCGGTGTTCCTTCTGGCGCTTCATTTGCGGACGGATCATGATGAAATACAGTACGGCGAACATCAGGATCAGGGGCAGGAAGCTCATCAGGCTCGATTCTGCGCCACCGGTGCCTTGCGCGAAGGCATTGGAAATGAACGACACGTTGGTCTCTCCGTTATGATCAAAAAATGCAGCCGGTTATTCTACCACCGGCGATAAGCCGCAACTGCACATGAAATGCGCTTTCCGATCAAGCTGTTATTTGCGATAAGCGCAGCCCGGTCATACGTTGCGAAAGATTATTGTAAGGTTTGTTCCGGCATATGGGCGCATGGTTGGGCAGATTTCGCCGCACGCATGAATGGACGGGCGTTTGCGGGCGGCGCGCCCCTGGCGCGCATGCCCACAACGTGGGAAAACCGTCACGCGGGCCCTTCGACCCCTCGCGCCCGGTTCTCATGAAACAGCTTGCGGAACGCGTCGAACATGTGGGTTTCGATTGCGTCGCGCATTTCCTGCATCAGTTCCAGGTAGTAATGCAGGTTGTGGATCGTGTTCAGCTGCGCGCCAAGAATTTCGCCCACGCGATGCAGATGGTGCAGATAGCCGCGGGTGAAATTGCGGCAGGTGTAGCAGCCGCACCGCTCGTCGAGCGGGCGCAGCGAGTTCCGGTGGGTCGCGTTGCGGATCTTCACGTCGCCGAAACGGGTGAAGAGCCAGCCGTTGCGCGCATTGCGCGTCGGCATCACGCAGTCGAACATGTCGACGCCGGCTGCCACCCCCGCGACCAGATCCTCCGGCGTGCCGACGCCCATCAGGTAATGCGGCTTGTTCGGCGGCAGCTTCGGTCCGATGTGGTTCAGCACGCGCATCATGTCCTCCTTCGGCTCACCGACCGAAAGGCCGCCGATCGCGAAGCCGTGGAAGTCGATGTCCGACAGGCCGGCGAGCGATTCGTCGCGAAGATCCTCGAACATGCCGCCCTGAACGATGCCGAAGAGCGCATTGGGGTTGCCGAGCCGGTTGAATTCGTCGATCGAACGTCTGGCCCAGCGCATCGACATGCGCATCGAATCGGCCGCTTCCTGGTGTGACGTCGGGACGTCGTTGGTCGCGTACGGCGTGCACTCGTCGAACTGCATCACGATGTCGGAATCGAGCACCTTCTGGATCTGCATCGACACTTCGGGCGACAGAAAGAGCTTGTCGCCGTTGATCGGCGACGCGAACGTGACGCCATCCTCGGTGATCTTGCGCAGATCGCCGAGCGAAAATACCTGGAAACCGCCCGAGTCGGTCAGGATCGGCTTTTTCCAGCCCATGAACGAATGAAGGCCGCCGTGCGCGGCGATCGTCTCGAGCCCGGGGCGCAGCCACAGGTGAAACGTGTTGCCGAGGATGATCTGCGCGTGCATCTCCTCGAGTTCGCGCGGCTGGACCGCCTTCACCGTGCCGTACGTGCCGACGGGCATGAAGATCGGCGTTTCGACGACGCCATGATTGAGCGTGACGCGGCCGCGGCGCGCCTGACCGTCGGTGGTGAGCAGTTCGAACTTGAGGCCGTTGTCCGGGCGTGCGGTGGGTGTTGCGTGCTGATGACCGTCGGTCATGAAAAGACTCCTGTGCCACCGGAAAACAGTCCGGCGCAGATGAAGAACGCCGCCGTGCCTCGCGCAGCGGCGGGTTGAAACGGAAACTGCCTGTTACGTTACGTTCGGGCCGCGGTGAATCACGCGTCGCGGCGCGTGAGCAGCATCGCGTCGCCGTAGCTGAAAAAGCGGTACCGCTCTTCGATTGCGTGCGCGTAAGCGGCGCGGATCGTGTCGATCCCGGCGAATGCCGACACCAGCATCAGCAGCGTCGACTTCGGCAGATGGAAGTTCGTCACCAGCCGGTCGACGATCCGGAACCGGTAGCCCGGCGTGATGAAGATGTCCGTTTCGGCGCTCGTCGCGGCGAGCGGGCGGCCGGCTTCCTCGGCGCTGCGCGCGGCGGCTTCGAGCGCGCGCATCGACGTCGTGCCGACCGCGATCACGCGGTTGCCGCGCGCCCGGGTCGCGGCGATGCGGTCGACGAGCGTCTGCGGCAACTGGTACCACTCGCTGTGCATCTTGTGCTCGTCCAGGTTCTCGACGCGCACCGGCTGGAACGTGCCCGCGCCGACGTGCAGCGTCAGCGTCGCGCGCTCGATGCCTTTCTCGTCCAGGCGCGCGAGCAGCGACGTGTCGAAGTGCAGGCCCGCGGTCGGCGCGGCGACCGCGCCCGGATTCTGCGCGAACACGGTCTGATAGCGCGTCTCGTCGGTGGCGTCGGGGTCGTGCTCGATGTAGGGCGGCAGCGGCAGCCGGCCGTACTGCTCGATCAGCGTCAGGCAACCGGCGGGGAAGTGCAGTGTGTAGAACGGCTCGACGCGCTCGCCGACCGTGACGTCGAACGCATCCGCGAGACGCAGCGTCGTGCCGGGCGCCGGGCTTTTGCTCGCGCGGATCTGTGCGAGCGCGGTCGTTTCGCCAGTCAGCCGTTCGACCAGCACTTCGATCTTGCCGCCACTGGCCTTCTGGCCGAGGAAGCGCGCCTTCAGGACTTTGGTATCGTTGAACACCAGCAGATCGCCGGGCGCGATGCAGTCGGGCAGCTGGGCGAAGCCGCGATCGTTGAAGCGGGCGGGCGTGCCCGAGCCGTCCACTTCGAGCAGACGGCTCGCGCTGCGCTCGGGCAATGCGGTCTGCGCGATCAGCTCGGGCGGCAGGACAAAATCGAAATCGGAAAGCGTGAACATGCGGACGGACTGGATATGAATCGATGCTGAATTGAACCGGTGCCGGGCGGCGAGCGGCTATGATTGCGAAACATTGCAGCGCCAGCCCGCGTGAGCGACCCGTCGGGTCTGCCGGCATGGCGGCGCATGGCAACGTTGCGCCACACTGGAAAGCCTGGAAAGCCGATATTGTACTTGCGAAGCGACACATGCCCTTGCCCGAACGCCGTATGCCTGCCGATACCGAAGAAGTGAGCGCCGCGCCGAAACGCCGCGCCGCGCGCGGCAAGGCGGCTGCCGCTGCCTCGCCCGCGCAGGCGGACGATCAGGCCGGCGCGAAAAAGCCGGCTGCGGCGCTCCCCCGAACCGCCGACAAACTCGCCAAACTCGGTCTCACGCGCGACATCGATCTCGTGCTGCATCTGCCGATGCGCTACGAAGACGAAACGTCGCTCACGCCCGTGGGCGAACTGCTGCCAGGCGACCTCGCGCAAACCGAAGGCGTCGTTTTCGACAACGAGATCGCCTACCGTCCGCGTCGCCAGTTGCTGGTCAAGCTGCGCGACGATGCGGGCGACGAACTCGTGCTGCGCTTTCTCAACTTCTACGGCTCGCAGGTCAGGCAGATGGCGATCGGCCAGCGGCTGCGCGTGCGCGGCGACGTGCGCGGCGGCTTCTTCGGCATGGAGATGGTGCATCCGGCGGTGAAGGTCGTCGAGGAAGAAACGCCGCTGCCGCAGGCGCTCACGCCCGTTTATCCGAGTACCGCCGGCGTGACGCAGGCCTATCTGCGCAAGTCGATCGACAACGCGCTTTCGCGCACCGCGCTGCCGGAACTGCTACCCGCGCCGGTCGCGCAGGCGTACCTGCAGCCGCTGGGTGTGCCGTCGTTGATGGACGCGGTACGCACGCTGCATCACCCGAACGCGGATTCCGACGAGCACGCGTTGATCGACGGCACGCATCCGGCGTGGACGCGCATCAAGTTCGAGGAACTGCTCGCGCAGCAGATGTCGCTCAAGCGCGCGCACGAAGCGCGGCGCACGCGCGCGGCGCCGGCGATGCCGCGTCGCGGGCCGGCGGATCCGGCATCGCTCGTCACCCGTCTGCTCGACGCGTTGCCGTTCGCGTTGACGGGCGCGCAGCAGCGCGTCACGGCGGAGATCGCGCAGGATCTGACGCAGCCGCATCCGATGCAGCGTCTGCTGCAGGGCGACGTCGGCAGCGGCAAGACGGTCGTCGCGGCGCTCGCCGCCGCGCAGGCGATCGACGCGGGTTATCAGGCCGCGCTGATGGCGCCGACCGAAATCCTCGCCGAACAGCACGCGCGCAAGCTGCGCGGCTGGCTCGAACCGCTGGGCGTGAGCGTCGCGTGGCTCGCGGGCAGCCTGAAGGCGAAAGACAAGCGCGCCGCGCTCGAAGCCGCCGCGCTCGGCACCGCGCAACTCGTGATCGGCACGCACGCGATCATCCAGGACGCCGTCGAATTCGCGCGCCTCGGCCTCGTGATCGTCGACGAACAGCACCGCTTCGGCGTCGACCAGCGGCTCGCGCTCCGCGCGAAGGCGCGTCCCCCAGGGGGACTTCCTCCGGGGCGGAACGTCGGCGACGTTGCGCGCGACTTCCAGCCGCATCAACTGATGATGTCGGCAACGCCGATTCCGCGCACGCTCGCGATGACCTACTACGCCGACCTCGACGTTTCCACCATCGACGAACTCCCCCCCGGCCGCACGCCGATCCTGACGAAGCTGGTATCCGACGCGCGCCGCGAAGAAGTGACCGGCCGCGTGCGCGAGGCGGCGCTGACCGGGCGCCAGGTCTACTGGGTCTGCCCGCTGATCGAGGAAAGCGAGACGCTCCAGCTGCAAACCGCGGTCGAAACGTACGAAACGCTGATCGCGGCGCTGCCGGAACTGAACGTTGGCCTCGTGCACGGACGCCTCGCGCCCGCAGAGAAAGCCGCGGTGATGGATGCCTTCACGCGCAACGAAGTGCAACTGCTGGTCGCGACGACGGTGATCGAAGTGGGCGTCGACGTGCCGAACGCCTCGCTGATGGTGATCGAGCACGCCGAGCGCTTCGGTCTCGCGCAGCTGCACCAGTTGCGCGGGCGGGTGGGGCGCGGCAGTGCGGCGTCGGTGTGCGTGCTGCTCTATACCGCCCCGCTGTCGCAAACCGCCCGCGCGCGGTTGCAGACCATGCGCGAGACGACCGACGGTTTCGAAATCGCGCGGCGCGACCTCGAAATCCGCGGTCCCGGCGAGTTTCTGGGTGCGCGGCAGTCGGGCGCGGCCATGCTGCGGTTTGCCGATCTCGAACAGGACGGCTGGCTGATCGAGCCGGCACGCGAAGCGGCCACGCGTCTGCTCGACGAATACCCGGAGGTCGTCACGCAGCATCTCGCGCGCTGGCTCGGCGCGCGCGAGCAGTATCTGAAGGCCTGACGTCTCTGGCGCGCGCCGCGTCGGCCGCGAGCGGCCCGTAACCCGGGCCTGGCGGGGCGCCAGCGGTTTTGTGCCCGTATCAAAGTCAATCCGGGTTGGCGAATTGGCCCCATAGGTGTATAACAGAAACCTATCGAATCCATCGCTCTGATTGGTCCCCAATGACGCTCACTGAATTGAAATACATCGTCGCGGTCGCCCGCGAACGGCACTTCGGCCGGGCGGCCGAAGCGTGTTTCGTCAGCCAGCCGACGCTGTCGGTGGCGATCAAGAAGCTCGAAGACGAACTGAACGTGCAGATTTTCGAGCGCGGCACGAGCGAAGTCAGCGTGACGCCGGTGGGCGAGCAGATCGTCTCGCAGGCGCAGCGCGTGCTGGAACAGACGCTCGCCATCAAGGAAATCGCCAAGCAGGGCAAGGATCCGCTCGTCGGGCCGCTGCGTCTGGGCGTGATCTACACGATCGGGCCGTATCTGCTGCCCACGCTCGTCAAGCAGATGATCCAGCGCGTCCCGCAGATGCCGCTGATGCTGCAGGAAAACTACACGCTCAAGCTGATCGAACTGCTCAAGCAGGGCGAAATCGACGTCGCCATCATGGCGCTGCCGTTCCCGGAAACCGGCCTGATGCTGCGTCCGCTGTACGACGAGCCGTTCGTCGTCGCGCTGCCGTCGGGCCACGCATGGGAAACGCGCGCGAAAATCGACCCGAGCGACCTGAAGCAGGAAACCATGCTGCTGCTCGGCAGCGGCCATTGCTTCCGCGATCACGTGCTGGGCGTGTGCCCGGAACTGATGCGCTTTTCGCAGAACGCCGACGGCATCCAGAAAACGTTCGAGGGTTCTTCGCTCGAGACGATCCGCCATATGGTCGCGAGCGGCGTCGGCATCACCGTGCTGCCGCGCATGTCGGTGACCGAGGTGAAGCCGCACGCGGGCGGCGTCGACTCGGGGCTTCTCAGCTACGTGCATTTCGACGATCCGGTGCCCGACCGTCGCGTCGTGCTGGCGTGGCGCAAGAGCTTCACGCGGATGCCCGCCATCGACGCCATCTGCGACGCCATCAGCGCCTGCGACCTGTCCGGCGTGAGCAAGCTCGACCAGCCCGCAGCGGTTAGTTAGCGCGCGCTTTCTCATCGCGTCAGTTGCACTGGCCGCCGGCATCGCGCCGCGCGGCCAGAAGAAGCCCTTCCCGATTCAGGGCGTCCGCTATCGAATAGATATATTTAATCAAATTCTATAATTCGATAGCCATCGTTATAGTTTCCTCCATGGATCGCCCGATCCGACACAACCGGAGGAACCGATGAATCAAGCCCACTCCCCGCTTGCCCAGCAAGCCACGACGCTCCCGGTACAGACCCTGGCCGCATCGCTGCGTACCGTGGCGTTCGCGCTTCTCGTCGATCGCGCGATTTCGGCCTGAAGTTCGCGGTCATGGCCGCCATAGCCGCCATGCCGCATCACGCTCAATTTCGAATAAAAGCCAGGAGTAGAAGGATGTCTGAACGCAAACTCACCACCGCCGCCGGCGCGCCCGTCGCCGACAACCAGAATTCGATGACCGCCGGCCCGCGCGGCCCGGTCGCGCTGCAGGACGTCTGGCTGATCGAGAAGCTGGCGCACTTCGACCGCGAGGTGATTCCCGAGCGGCGCGTCCACGCAAAAGGGTCGGGCGCGTTCGGCACGCTGAAGATCACGCACGACGTCTCGCGCTTCACGAAAGCGAAGGTGTTTGCGCAGGTCGGCAAGGAAACGCCGCTCTTCATGCGCTTTTCGACCGTCGCCGGTGAGCGCGGCGCCGCCGACGCCGAGCGCGACGTGCGCGGTTTCGCCATCAAGTTCTACACGGAAGAGGGCAACTGGGACGTGGTCGGCAACAACACGCCGGTGTTCTTCATTCGCGATCCGTTGAAGTTTCCGGACTTCATCCATACGCAAAAGCGCGACCCGTACACGAACACGCGCAGCAACGTCGCGGCGTGGGACTTCTGGTCGCGGCATCCGGAGTCGCTGCATCAGGTGACGATCGTGATGAGCGATCGCGGCATCCCGCGGAACTACCGGACGATGCACGGCTTCGGCTCGCACACGTACTCGTTCATCAACGCGAACAACGAGCGCTTCTGGGTGAAGTTCCACTTCAGGTCGATGCAGGGCATCGAAAACTACACCGACGCCGAAGCCGCGCAGGTGATCGCCGCCGATCGTGAAAGCGCGTAGCGCGATCTGGTCGCGAACATCGACAGCGGGAATTTTCCGAAATGGCGATTCTGCATTCAGGTGATGCCGGAAGCGGAGGCCGCGACGTATCGCTACAACCCGTTCGACATCACGAAAGTGTGGCCGTACAAGGACTATCCGTTGATCGACGTCGGCACCCTTGAATTGAACCGCAATGCCGGCAACTACTTCGTGGACGTCGAGCAGGCCGCGTTTTCGCCGGCCAACGTGGTGCCGGGTATCGGGTTTTCGCCCGACCGCCTGTTGCAGGGACGCCTCTTTTCGTACGGCGACACGCAGCGTTACCGGCTGGGCGTGAACCATCACCAGATTCCGGTGAATGCGTCGCGCGTCGCGTCGCCGCATGCGTTTCATCGGGACGGCGGCATGCGCACCGACAGCAATCTGGGCGGCACGGTGAACTACGAGCCGAACCGCTTCGATGAATTCGCGCAGGATCGCAACGCGACGGAGCCGCCGCTCGTCGCGGGGAACGTCGATCGCTACGACCATCGGGAAGACGACGATTACTACAGCCAGCCCGCCGCGCTGTTCCGGATTTTCGATGCGGCACAACGCGAGCGCCTGTTCGGCAACATCGCGCGGCACATCGACGGCGTGCCGGACGAGATCGTTGCGCGCCAGATCGAGCACTTCCGGCACATCGATCCGGCGTATGCCGAAGGCGTCATTGCGGCGAT
>CALFSF010000492.1 GCA_937917025.1 uncultured Paraburkholderia sp. | reverse complement strand
TCTTCGCCGTTTTCTGCGCGACACTGACCTGGTGGGTCGTCACGCTCACCACGCATCGGCCGGGTCCTGCGGCAGCCGCGGCACTTCCGCCTGTCTCGGTCGAACAGGCCGCCACGCTCTTCGGCGGAAAACTCACGCGCAACACGAACCAGGACGTGCGTCTCTTCGGCATCCTCTCGCTGCGCGAAGGCGCCGCGGCCATCATCAGCACCCGCGGCGAACCGCCCCGTGCCGTCTCGCTCGGCAGCGCGATCATGCAGGGCACGAAACTCTCGGAAGTCCGCGCGCGCTCGATCATCATCGACCGCAACGGCGCACGCTCCGAAGTATTCCTGCCCGCCAACGCGGCCGGTCCCACCATCTACGTGCGCTAGGTTCCGGCGCGCCGCGTTTTCAGTATCCGCCGTTCGCTTCACTGGACCAGGTTGTTCAGTTCGATGATCGGCATCATCACCGCCAGCACGATCACGAGCACCACGCCGCCCATCGCGAGAATCAGCAGCGGTTCGAGCAGGCTCGTCAGAAACATCGTCCTTCGTTCGAGTTCGCGCGATTCGCCGTCGGCCGCGCGGTCGAGCATCGTGGTGACATCGCCCGTTGCTTCGCCGGAACGGATCAGGTGGACCAGCACCGGCGGAAACGTCTTCGTATTCCCTAACGCGCGCGACAGCGACGTGCCTTCGCGCACGCGCACGATCGCATCGTCGATGTTCAGGCGCATTGCCTTGTTGCTGAGCGTTTCGCTCGCGGCCTGCAGCGCGCGCAGGATCGGCACGCCCGCGGCCGTCAGGATGGCGAGCGTGCTCGCGAAGCGCACCGTGTTGTAGCCGCGCACGAGTTTGCCGAAGAGCGGCGCGGTGAGCAGCCAGCGGTCGAACGTGAGGCGCGGCCCGGGTTGCGCCAGAATCGAACGCACGACGTAGATCACGACCACGAGCGCGATCAGCACCGCCCACCACCAGTTCCGCACGAAACTGGAGAGCGCCATCATCATGATCGTGAGAAACGGCAACTGCTGCTTCGTGCTCGCGAACACGTTCACGACCTGCGGCACGACGTAACTCAGCAGGAACGTGACGATGCCGAACGCAATGATCGTGACGACCGCCGGATACGTGAACGCGAGCACGATCTTCTGCTTGAGCGCGTTACGCTGCTCGATGTAGTCGGCGAGGCGCGACAGCACGAGGCCGAGCTTGCCGGTATGTTCGCCGGCCGAAACGAGCGCGCGATAGATCTCGGGAAAATCGCGCGGATGCTGCGAAAGCGCGTTGGCAAGCGAATGGCCGCCGAGCACTTCGGCGCGAATCGAGGCCATCAGTTCGCGGATGTAGTCGCGCTCGGACTGCTCGGTCAGAACGGACAGCGCTTCGTCGAGCGGCAGCCCGGCGATCAGCAGGCTCGCCAGTTGCCGCGTGAGAATGGCCTGCTCGCGTTGCGACAGGCGGCGCCCGAGCGACAGGCGCTGGTTGCGTTCGCCGCGCGTGCGCGTCGCGGCCGGTTCGACGACGAGCGGCGTCAATCCCTGCGTGCGCAGCTGCGTGCGCGCGCCGCGGGCGCTGTCGGCGTCGAGCACGCCTTTTTGCGCCTTGCCGGCGGCATCGATCGCTTCAAAGCGGAACGCTGGCATGCGCTTACGCTCCGCCCGTCACGCGGATCACTTCCTCGAGCGACGTCAGCCCGGATTCGAGCCAGCGGTCGCCATCCTCGCGCAGCGTGCGCATGCCCTGCGCGCGGCCTGTTTCAAGGATTTCCGAATCGGCGGCGTTGCGGTGAATCAGCCCGCGAATCGACTCGTCGACGAGCAGCAGTTCGTACACGCCGCGACGTCCCGCATAACCGGAGTGGCCGCATTTGTCGCAGCCGACGGGATGCCAGCGCACGCTGCCGTCTTCCTCGACACGTTCTTCCCTGCACACCGGACACAGCCGCCGCACGAGCCGCTGCGCGAGCACGCCCAGCAGCGACGACGCGAGCAGATACGGCTCGACGCCCATGTCGGTGAGACGCGTGACGGCCGACGCCGCGTCGTTCGTGTGCAGCGTCGCCAGCACGAGGTGACCCGTGAGCGAGGCCTGCACCGCGATCTGCGCGGTTTCGAGGTCGCGGATTTCGCCGATCATGATGATGTCCGGATCCTGTCGCAAAATCGAGCGCAACGCGCGCGCGAAGGTCATACCGATCCGCTCGTTGACCTGCGTCTGGCCGATGCCGGACAGGTCGTATTCGATCGGATCCTCGACGGTCATGATGTTCGTCGTCGCCGTTTCGAGCCGCGACATCGATGCGTACAGCGTCGTCGTCTTGCCTGAACCGGTCGGGCCCGTCACGAGCACGATGCCGTGCGGACGCCCGATCAGCTTGTCGAACTTCACGAGCGTGTCGGCGGCCATGCCGAGCGCTTCGAGGTTCAGCCGCGCCGCGTCTTTTTCAAGCAGACGCAGCACCGCGCGTTCACCGTGGCCGGTCGGCAGCGTCGAGACGCGCACGTCGACCGGACGGCCGCCGACGCGCAGCGTGATCCGGCCGTCCTGCGGCAGACGTTTCTCGGCGATATCGAGCTGCGCCATGATCTTGATGCGCGAGATCAGCGCGCCGTGCAGCGCCTTCTTCGGACGCACGACGTCGCGCAGCGTGCCGTCGACGCGAAACCGCACCACCGAGGACGTCTCGAACGGCTCGATGTGAATATCCGACGCCTGTTCGCGCGCGGCCTGCGTGAGGAGCGCGTTGATCATGCGGATGATCGGCGCGTCGTCCTCGGATTCCAGCAGGTCCTCGACTTCAGGAATCTCCTGCATCAGGCGTGACAGATCGACTTCGCCTTCCACTTCGCCGACCACCTGCGCCGCGCTGCCGTCCTGGCGCGCGTACGCCTGGTTGATCGCCTGCGCGAGCTCGTCGGCAGACAGGCGCACCACCGAAAGCGCGCCGAAATTGCGCGCGACTTCCGCGAGCGCCGCATCGGTCGTGCGATCGCTGATCCAGACTTCGAGGCTGTCCGCGTGCTGATGCGCGACGAGAATCTGGCCGCTCTTCGCGAAGCCGTACGGCACGAGCCGCGCGGCGAGCGGCGAGGGCGGCTCACGCTCGCCGGCCGTGCCGCCGCTCGAAGCGCGCTGCGATGCCTGCGCGGGCGCCTGTGTCACGGATGCGCTCCCGGCGACTGGATGCTCCCCGCCGCGCCGTTCGCCGGCGCGGGAACAGGAGCGGGAACCGCGGCCGGCGGCGGCGCCGTCTGCTGGCGACGCATCTGGTCGAGATCGAACAGGTTCAGCGCGGGCGTGCCGCCCTGGCTGGGACCGATCGGCATCGGCGGAACGACCGGATCGTCGTTGTCCTTGATCAGGTTGTTGTCCTGCCGGTACGCGCCCTGCACGCCCTGGATGTAGTCATAGCGGTTCGACGTCACGGCCTGCGCGGTGGCGCGATCACCGATGATCACGGGGCGCAGGAACACCATCAGGTTGGTCTTGTTGCGGTTCTTCTGTTCCGAACGGAACAGCTGGCCGATCCACGGGATATCGCCCAGCAGCGGCACCTTGCTGTTGCTGACCTGGTAGTTGTCCTGCATCAAGCCACCCAGCACGATGATTTCGCCGTTGTCGGCGAGCACCGTCGACTGGATCGAACGCTTGGTGAAATCGGGGCCCGCCGGGTTGGTCGTCGCGTTGGTCGTGCCGTTTACGATCGCCGAGTCTTCCGTGTAGAGCTGCAGCTTGAGCACCCCGCCTTCGGTGATCTGCGGCTTGACGTGCAGCGTCAGACCGACGTCGACGCGGTCGTAGGTATTGAACGCCGAACTCGCCGAGCCGCTCGTGAGGTTCGAGTACGAACCCGTCTGGATCGGTATGTTCGTGCCGACGACGATCTTGGCTTCCTCGTTGTCGAGCGTGATGAGGTTAGGCGTCGACAGCACGTTCGCGTCGGCGGTCTGTGACAGCGCCTGCAATAGCGCGCCCAGCCCCTGCACGCCGAAAATGTTGTGAATCCAGCCGACGTTGAGCCCCTGCTGGAGCGGGCCGCCTGCGAGCGCGCCGGCGAGGCCGCCCGTGGCGCCGGCCGCCGCGGCCGCCGCCGTCAGATTGATGATGCTGTTGCTGGAACCGGTCGCCAGGTTCGTGCCGGCAAAAACCGAGTTGTTCGCGACCTGCCACTGAATGCCGAGATTGGCGCTCGTGTTCGAGTTCAGCTCGACGATCAGCGCCTCGATATAGACCTGCGCGCGCCGCGCGTCGAGCTGGTCGATCACCGCGCGCAGGTTGCGGTACACCGGCTCGGCCGCCGTGATGATCAGCGAGTTGGTCGCGGCGTCCGCCTGGATCATGCCGCCAGGCTGGTTGTCGTCGCCCCTGTCCTTGTCGCCGCCCAGCAACCCGCCGGAACTGGAATTGCCATTCGAGCCATATGCGCTGCTGCCGCCGCCCATCGGCGACGACATGGAACTGCTGTTCAGGCCGCCCGACGGCAGCGGCGGCGTGCCCGCGGTGCCCGTCGAATTGCTGCCCGACACGCCGCCACCGCCGTTCTGGTTGAACGAATTCGCCTCGTTCGAGCCGGACGACGAGCCGGTCTCGCCGCCCTTGCCAAGCATCCCGCGCAAGGTCTTCGCGAGCTTCGTCGCGTCCGCGTTGCGCAGCGCCACGACGTGCATGTTGCCGGGCGCGATGCTCGGCGCGTCGAGCTGCTGGGCGAGTGTCTTCGCCGCCGCAAGCCGCTGCGGGTTCGATGCGCGAAGCAGCAGCGAATTGGTGCGCGGATCGGCGGTGACGGACACCTTCAACGTCGCATCCGTGCTGCCGATCGCGCCCGGGTCGAGCATCTTCGAAAGCTGCGCCGCGATGTCGAGCGCGTTGGCGTTTTTCAGCGGCACGACGAGAATCTGCTGGCCCGCGGCGGTGTCGACGCCCGCGATGATCTGCGCGATACGGCGGATGTTGTCCGCGTAATCGGTGACGATCAGCGTGTTGTTGGCCGGGTAGGCGGCAATCGAGTTGTTCGGCGAGATCAGTGGACGCAGCACCGGCAGCAGGTTGTTCGCCGATTCGTTCTTCAGCTGGAAAACCTGGGTGACGATCTGGTCGCCGCGCGCGGCCGGCGCGTTGCCGACATAGGTCGGCACGCCCTGCAACTTGGCATCGGCTTCGGGCACGACCTTCAGTACGCCATGGTCCTGGACCAGCGCGAAGCCCTGCATCCGCAACGCGGACTGCAACGTCTTCAACGCCTGATCTTCGGGAACGGCGTTTTCGGAAACGAGGTTCAACTGGCCCTTGACGCGCGGGTCGACGATGATCGTTTTGCCGGTTGCCGCGCCAATGGCTCTCGCCACCTGGTCGATGTCCGCGTTGACGAAGTTGAGGGTCACCTGTGCGTGTGCGATCTGCGAGGTGATCAATCCAGCAACCAGCAGCGCCGTTGCGACGCGACGCAATGCCATACGATTTCTTCTCATGGAATGTGATGTCGATGCCGGCGACAGCCGCCGCCGACGGTCATGCGCAATGGACATGCTGGCCGGGCGCAACCCCTTTGCCCTGAAGCCTGCCGGTCTGCCGGACGCATGCCAGTCTGAGGTCCGAAAAAAATGAACAGTAACAGCTTTTCATGACGACATTCTCACAAAAAGACGCTCGACAGTGCGTTTCCTCTAATTGAAGCGCATGCCCGTCAAGTTCATGAAAGATCCCCGCACCGGCGAGACCCCGAACACCGAAGACATCGTCTCCGGAATCTTGCTGTCTTATGTCGGTTAGCCAACCTTGACCCGTCACGGGCTGACGGTATGATACGGGCGGTTCCACGTGGTGGACGCATCCGGACAGGCATCGGGTTTTCCCCGATGTCCGGTCGCGATGGCGGCTATCGCATCGTCTCCTCACCGTTATTTGCTTAGTCATCTTGACCGATGAAACCGGCTCTCGTCACTGTTGCTATCGGGCTCTGCGCGTGGTTCGCCGCCGCGCCCGCACGCGCGGACTGCTTCGACGAGGCGGCCAGTTACCAGAAGGTCAATCCGCTCATCCTGCGTGCGATCGCATGGCAGGAGTCGCACAACCGGCCCGACGCGCTGCACAAGAATGCGAACGGTTCGACTGACTACGGCATCATGCAGATCAACTCCGTCCATCTCGCGACGCTATCGCAGTACGGCATTTCTACCGATACGCTGATGCAGCCCTGCAAGAATGTCTACATTGCCGCCTGGCATCTGCGACGTCAGATGAACAAATACGGCAATACGTGGAACGCGGTCGGCGCCTACCATTCCGAAACGCCGACGCTACGCGATCAATACGCAAAGCAGATCGCGGCGATCCTTCAGAAGTGGAACCTGCTTCACTGAGCGTTTTCGTCCCCACGCTTTTCTGCCCGTCCTCCTTGAACGCCAGCCGGCCGGCTGCCGGACGTCGTGCATCGCGCGTCCATGCATGCGCTTGCCGGGTGGTGGATTCGCGCGGCCGCGCGATGTTTGATGCACAATGCGGCTTCGTCCTGCCGCTCGCCCGCACCCCGGTTTCGCGCCCGGCACGCCTTTCTCCTTTCTCGCTTTCTGACCGCAATGAACCAGTCGCCACTGCCCGTCACCGTGCTCTCCGGTTTTCTGGGCGCGGGCAAGACCACGCTCATCGAACACCTTCTCGCGAACGCGGCTGGCCTGCGCATTGCGGTCATCGTCGCGGATGTCGCCGCGATCGAACTCGATGCGACGCTCGTGCGCGCATCCACGACGGCGCACGACGCGACGCAAGAGCGAATCGCATTGAAAAGCGGTAGCGCGTTGATTGCAGCGAGCGACGATTTGCCCGGCGATATCGAACGCGTTGCCGGTGAGCAGCAGTTCGATGCGATCCTCGTCGAATCGACGGGCGCCTTCACGGCCATGTCGATTGCGGAAAGCCTCACGTTCGGCGACGGCGAGAGCAGCGACGACACGCCGCTCGCCGGCGTCGCACGGCTCGACACGGTTGTGACGATCGTCGATGCGTCGCGTTTTCTGACTGACTTCGCGCGGACCGATTCACTGGCCGAAGCGGGCATCGTCACAACGGAAGACGACGATCGCACCGTCGTCGAGCTGCTTGTCGATCAGATCGAGTTCTGCGATGTGCTGGTGGTGAACAAGCCGGACCTCGTCAGCGACGAAGCGCTCGCGCGTCTTCAGCGCATTCTCACGCGCATCAATCCGGGCGCCGTGCAGATCGTGAGCCATTACGCCGACGTCGCGGCCGCCGACGTGCTCGATACACAGCACTTCGACTTCGATGCGACATCGGGCTCCGCCGGCTGGCTCGTGACGCTCACCGGGGATCACGATCCGGAACCGCATGTGAGCGCGGATGATGCCGGTGTCAGTACGTTCGTCTATCGCGCGCGCCGTCCGTTTCATCCTGAGCGTCTGTGGGCGCTGCTGCATGAGGAATGGAAGGGCGTGCTGCGCAGCAAGGGTTTTTTCTGGCTCGCCACGCGCAACGAGATCGGTGGCACGCTCTCGCAGGCGGGCGGCACATGCCGGCCCGCGCCGGCGGGCACGTGGTGGGCCGCGCAGGATCGCAGCGAATGGCCCGAAGGCGACGACGAGCTGATGGATGAAATCGCCGCGGACTGGTACGGTGCGCCCGACGACTTCAGCATCGGCGACCGTCGCCAGGAACTGGTGATGATCGGCGTCGATATCGATGCGTCCACATGGCGCGCGAAACTCGACGCGTGTCTGCTGACCGACGACGAACATGCATCCGGTCCCGAGGCGTGGAAAGCGTTCGCCGATCCGTTCCCCGCATGGGACCTCGACGATGACGACCACCACGATCATCACGATCACGATCACGGTGACCACGACCATGGTCATGGCCACCACCATCACTAGAAACGCAGACGAAAAAAAACCCGCCGATGGCGGGCGTCAACACAAGGCTCTGAATGCCTAGCGCTTGTTGACTGCGTCCTTGAACGCTTTACCAGCCGTGAACTTGACGGTCTTGGCGGCCGGAATCTTGATGGTTTCGCCGGTCTTCGGGTTGCGGCCCGTACGCGCTGCGCGCTTGCCCGAACCAAAGCTGCCAAAGCCGATCAACTGGACTGCGTCACCCTTGGACACGGCCTTCTTGATCACTTCAAGCAGCGTGTCCAGCGTTTCGCCGGTTTGAGCTTTGCTGGCGCCCGTCTGACCTGCGACGGCGTCGATCAGTTCCTGTTTGTTCATTAAGGTTCCTTTCTGGTTAGGTTGACACGAACAGCGCGAACGCGCCGATTATACGTGCGCGTGCCGCGCCGTCGAGCAGCGACGGTGGCCGGAGCGCTCCGGACAAACGCGCCGCGAAGCTTTTTACGCGACGGCCGTGCTGCCGCTTCCCTGTGCGGCGCCTGCTATGATAGCGCAGCGCAAACCCAATCAGGACAAGGGTTTCGAAGATTTACACGGTTCCACGCCCGATCGGGTTCCGATTGGACGCGGCCAGGGCTTTTTTCCCGTGGAACGCATCAAACCACTCGCGTGAATGGCCCGAAACCGCGTGCCGGC
Organism: uncultured Paraburkholderia sp.; assembly: GCA_937917025.1. GTDB lineage: Bacteria > Pseudomonadota > Gammaproteobacteria > Burkholderiales > Burkholderiaceae > Paraburkholderia. The sequence continues at coordinate 13,557 of CALFSF010000492.1, read as the reverse complement.
GTTGGTTTTTGCCAACGCCCGGGCAGCGGTATATCGCCGGACAACCCTTGTAGCAAGGGTTTTCCAGTGGTTTGCCCTCATTGTCGACGTCCTCTTTCTGCCCGCATGACCGAGCCGCTGATCCCTGCCACGCTCGCCTTTCGCGACAACGGCACGCCATTCTCACGTCAATACGACGACATTTATCACAGCGCGGTCGGCGGTCTCGCCCAGGCCGAATATGTATTTTTGCAGGGCAACAATCTGCCCGCGCGCTGGCAGGGAAGACGCGTTTTCACCGTGCTGGAAACGGGCTTCGGCATGGGCATCAACTTCCTGATGACGTGGGCTGCCTGGCGCGCCGACCCTTCGCGTTGCGAACGGCTGCATTTCGTTTCGACGGAAAAACACCCTTTTTCAAGGGACGATCTGCATCGCGCGTATGACGCGACGATTTCCGATCCGTCGATCGTTTCGCTTGCACGCACCCTTGCCGACGCGTGGCCATCCCTGGTTCCTGGTACTCACCGGCTTGAATTCGACGAGGGTCGCGTCACGCTGACGCTTGTCTTCGGCGACGCAGGCACGACGCTTTCATCGCTCTGGTTACGCGCCGACGCGTTTTATCTCGATGGTTTCGCGCCCGCGAAGAACCCCGATCTCTGGACGCCGCAACTCTTCAGGCAACTCGCGCGTCTTGCCGGCGACGACGCGACGTTCGCCACGTACACCAGTTCCGGCGATGTGAAACGTGCGCTGTTGCAGACAGGTTTCGAATACCGCAAGGTCGAAGGTTTCGGCTGGAAGCGCGCGATGCTGGTCGGACGTTTTGCGCCGCGCTGGCGCGTGCGCCGACATGATCCGCCGATGCCGCTTGCTGTCGCCGAACGTCGCGCGGTCGTGATCGGCACGGGTCTCGCGGGTTGCGCGGTGATCGAGCGGCTCACCGCGCGCGGCTGGCACGTGAGCTCGCTCGAACGACACGAGGGTATCGCGCGCGAAGCGTCTGGCAATCCCGCCGGCGTGTTTCATCCGATGCTCTCGCGCGATGACAGCGTCGCATCCCGCATCACGCGCGCGGGCTTTCTTTATGCATTGCAGCGGTGGTCGGCGCTCGCCGATGCAGGCCATCCACTCGCGCGCGGCACTGCGGGGCTTCTTCAGCTTGCGGAGAACGACGACGAAGCACGCGCGATGTCGGAATCGCTCGCTGCGTTTGCGTGGCCGTCCGGGTACGTCACGCCGGTGTCCCGCGACGAAGCACGACGGCTCGCGAACATGGACGTGACGAACGGCGGCTGGTTTTTCCCGGAAGGCGGCTGGATCGATCCCGCGACGCTGTGCGCCGCGCAATGCGCGGCCGCGGGGTCGCTGCTCGACCGGCGCTTCGGCGTGAACGTCGCGCGCATCGAACGGGACGGCGATCAGTGGAACGTGTTCGATGACCACGGGCAGATCGTCGAGCGGGCGCCTGTTGTCATTGTTGCGAACGCGCATGATGCCGCTCGTATTGCCGGGCTGCGCTATGCGACGACACGCAGCGTGCGTGGCCAGTTGACCGTGTTGCCGTCGGGTACGGTGCCGGGTCTGCAACTGCCCGTGATCGGCGAGGGTTATGCGGTTCCGCTCGCAAGCGGCCTCACGCTGACCGGCGCGACCTACGACCTCGACGATCCCGATCCCGCATTGCGCGCGAACGGACACGCCGAAAATCTGGCGCGCCTCGCGCAGATGCTGCCCGGGCTCCAGCACGCACTCGATCCACTCAACGCTGAAGCGCTCGATGGCCGTGTCGCGTTTCGATGTGTGGCGCCAGACCGCATGCCGATGATCGGCATGCTTGCCGATGAAGCAGAAGCCACGCGCGAAGCCGACCGTCTTCGCGGCGCCTGGCCGCTTGATCTGCCGCGCACGCTGGGTCTCTTCGGCGCGTTCGCGTATGGCTCGCGTGGACTGGTGTGGGCTGCGCTGGGCGCGGAGCTGATCGCATCCCAGATCGAGGGCGAGCCGTGGCCGATCGAACGCGATCTCGCCGATTCCATCGATCCCGCGCGTTTTCTGCTTCGTGCACTACGGCAAGGGACCGCTCGATAGCGCGATCGCGCAAAAAGGTTATCCACTTAAGTCTGTGGATAACCGTGAGAAAAGCGGCATCAACTCATGTGGACCCGATGTGGACGTAAACGGGACAACTTCCGCGCCGCGTCTTCGCGGGGAAAGTTGTTCATGGAAGCCCGTCGGACGCGCACATGCTCCGCATGCGGTTATGCGTCTTCCAACGTGATGATCTGGTTCGGTAAACAGGGGTTATCCACAGAAACGCGATGCCCTTGTTAACTGTTACTACGTATACATACAGGTAAACATATAAAGCAAGGAGACGTGCGCGTTCGCACCGGGTCAAACCCAAACCGCAACATCGAAAAACCGCCTCGACGCAAAAGCATCGGGCAACGGGCTTTGCCCAAAACGGTCGTTTTTCCCTGCCTCCACGAAGTTGCCGTACGTTTTACCGCTTTACGTTGGCGTTAAGGCCTTTTCGGTCGGCTCCGAAAAACCTGTGGCACAATCGCCGTTCTTCATGCGCACGCCTCGTTCCATCCAGGGTGCGCATTCACGGAACGGTTGCCGGTCAACAACAATCTGATTCACAGGTCGACGGCGTTCGTACACATGTGTCTGGCAAGCTGCCCAAATGCACACGCGGGCTTCGCCGTCCGCGGTCAATCGGTCTTCGCGCAGCCGTCTCAGTTTTCACCCGATCGACAATCTGCAACGCCCGTCGGCGCAGCGCCATATCGACGACGAACGCGATAGCGACGACGAATGCAAGCCGCGTTCACTCCGTCACCGGTCCGTCCGCCGGTTCTCGCTGCATGGCCGTTGCTGCAAAGGAGAAGCCCCCACGATGAAGTCGGCGTTTTCATTTTTTCCAGCCTTGCCGCTCGCGCCCGACGCGATCTTCTGGGCCGGTCTCGCGCTGCTCGCGGCCGGTCTGTGCGGAGAACTCTGTTATCGCGCATGGCATTTGCCGCGCATCTCCGGCTATGCCGTCATCGGCCTGATTGCCGGATCGGCCGGATTCGGCGTGATCGACGCCAGTTCCGGCCCGGCGCGCCCGCTGCTCGACGTCGCGCTCGGCCTCCTGCTGTTCGAACTCGGCAGCCGTCTCGACCTGCGCTGGATCCGCCGCAATCCGTGGCTGATTCTCTCGAGCATCGCCGAGTCGACGCTCACGTTCGCGCTCGTTCTCGCCGTGCTGCTGTTCCTGCAGGTGCCGACGATGGTCGCGATGGTGCTCGCCGCGATCGCGATGGCCACGTCGCCCGCGATGGTGATCCAGCTGAAAACCGAGCTACGCGCCGAAGGACAGGTGACGCAGCGTCTGATGACGTTGACCGCGCTCAACAGCATGTACGCGGTGGTGATCGAAAAGCTCGCGTCGAGCTGGCTGCATCAGGAGGTGTACGGCAACGCACTCGCCACGATCCTGCAACCGCTTTACCTGCTGATCGGCTCGTTCGTGCTGGCGTTCGCGCTCGCGCGTGCGTGCAATTTCTTCTATCGGCGCATGAACATGCAGGACGAACATTCGTTCGTCGCGCTGTTCGGTCTGGTGCTGCTCGCCATCGCGCTCGCGCATCTGTTCAAGCTGTCGACCATCCTGAGCCTGCTCGCCGCGGGCATCATCGTGAAGAATCTGGAAGCGCGGCCGCAATTGTGGCCGCAGCACTTCGGCACGGCCGGGTGGCTTCTGACCGTGATCCTGTTCGTGCTGACGTTGACGTCGTTCGAATGGAAAGACATCGCGCTCGGCGGGGTGGCGGCACTGGGCCTGATTGTTGCGCGCCTGATCGGCAAGCTCGTCGGCGTGCTCGCGTTCGCGAAGCCGAGCGGCCTGAACTGGAAGCAGGGCATAGCGCTCGGGCTGTCGCTTTCGCCGATGTCCGCGCTCGCGTATCTACTCGTCGACGATACCTACGACCTGTATCCGAATTTCGATCCGCAGCTGCGCGCCGTCGTCATGTGTTCGATTGTCGTGCTGCAGCTTGTCGGGCCGTGGCTCGTCTATCGCAGCCTGGCCCTGGTGGGCGAACGCCGCGAGTAGCCGTTCGCGTGGAGCAAACCTGAATTCACAACGATTGCGGCCGGCCGGCGTTCAGGCGCCTCGCCGGTCCAGTCAGCCAATCCAAGGGACGTCATGTCACTCGAACCCTTTGTCGACTCGAAGCCGTTCACCTTCGGGATCGAGCTCGAAATGCAGATCGTCAATACCCATGACTATGATCTGACCAAAGCCGGCAGCGATCTTCTTCGCCTCATCAAGGACGAGCCGATTCCCGGCAACATCACGCCGGAAATCACCGAGAGCATGATCGAGCTGTCGACGGGCATCTGCTCGACGCACGAGCAGGCCGTGACGGATCTGCACACGATCCGCGACACGCTCGTCGCCGCGGCCGACAGGCTGAACGTCGGGCTGTGCGGCGGCGGCACGCATGCGTTCCAGCAGTGGAGCGACCGGCAGATCGTCGATACGCCGCGCTTCCAGTACCTGTCCGAGCTGTACGGTTACCTGGCAAAGCAGTTCACGGTGTTCGGCCAGCACGTGCACATCGGTTGCCCGGATCCGGACAGCGCGCTGTTCCTGCTGCATTCGATGTCGCGCTTCATTCCGCATTTCATCGCGTTGTCGGCTTCGTCGCCGTTTGTGCAGGGCGTCGATACCGGCTTTCATTCCGCGCGTCTGAATTCGGTGTTCGCGTTTCCGCTGTCGGGCCGCGCGCCGTTCATGCTGACGTGGGACAGCTTCGAAGAGTACTTTTCGAAGATGGTTCACACGGGCGTCGTGAACAGCATGAAGGATTTCTACTGGGACATCCGGCCGAAGCCGGGCTTCGGCACAATCGAAGTGCGCGTGATGGATACGCCGATGTCCGTCGATCGCGCCGCGGCGATCGCCTGCTACATCCAGACGCTTGCGCGCCATCTGCTGCTCGACAAGCCGCTGATCCCGAAAGAAGACGATTACCTCGTCTACACGTTCAACCGGTTCGAAGCCTGCCGCTTCGGTCTGGCCGGCACATGCATCGATCCGCAGACGGGCGAGCGCCGTACGATTTCCGAGGACATTCTCGCCACGCTCGATCGCATCGCGCCGCATGCCGACGCATTGGGGTCCGGCCAGGCGCTTCACGAAGTCGGCGCGATCGCGCGCGGTCAGGTCAACGATGCGACGTGGCTGCGCAGCGTGTTTTCCGAAGAAAAGTCGCTGCATGAAGCCGTGCGGCAACAATGTCTGCAATGGCGGGCGTGATTTTCAGCCGGCGGCCTGTTGCCGTGATCTGACGGAACCCGCTTTTGGCGGGTTTTTTTTGATTTTCGTTTTCCAGCCAGGGCTTCCTAAGGTTTGTCCAATGTTTACGTATACATACGTAGTAATAGTTAACAAGCATCGGCCTCATCTGTGGACAACGAAGGAATTCCCTGCAAAGTCAATGCATTGCGTAAACCACAACCATGCGGATCCGATGGGTGTCCTGACCCGGAAGGGCGGATAACTTCTTTGGCTCCAGACGGCCCGTCCCGGTTATCAAGAATCCGTGCACACCCATTTCATGAGATATCCCGGGGTTATCCACAGCACGCGCTGGATAACTTAGCTGTACGATTGGCCGCACTCGCATAGAATGTCGGTTTTGACGCTGTGACGTGGTCGCGTCGCCCTGTTCGAAAAACTACGGCTGATGGTTCACAGCGAAATGAGAGAGTGTTGCTGCACAACTCGCCGAAACGGCGGGCAAAGCAGAATATTTTTGAGATAGTTAGAATCGGTCCGCCTTACCCGGACGGGACCGTCCCCACACAGGCTGCCGGCGTGTTCATCGCCGAAGGCCAACCACGCGGCAGCATGCTGTCATTAACGAACGAAAGATTATGAGCGAAGGCGTCTACGGAGAGCAGGCAACCGGGCGGGTGACCCACACCTTGCTGCGACTGAGTACGGCCATGCGAAGCCAGGCATGGGAATGGGCGGAAGGTGCGGGTCTCACGCCGACCCAGGGCGAAATTCTCGTTTTGCTGATGCAGCGCAAGGGTCCGATGCGTCTCGGGGAAATCGCGCGCGAAACGGCGTTGACCGCGGCGACCACCAGCGATGCGGTCAGCACGCTCGAAGGCAAGGGTCTCGTCGAAAAGCGCCGTGCACTCGACGATGGCCGCGCACTCGCGGTGCGTCTGACGGCACGTGGCCGGACGGCGGCAAAGCGCGCGGCGCAATGGCCTGACTTTCTGTCGAAGGCAGTCGGCACGCTGAAGGACGACGAACAGGCCGTGTTCTACCGCACGCTGCTGAAGACGATTCATCAGCTCGAAGCGCAGGAAACGATTCCTCCGCATCGCATGTGTCTGTCGTGCACGCATTTCGTTCCGAGCAGGAATCCGAAGAAGACGCCGCATTACTGCGCGCTGCTCGATCTGAAAATGTCGGATACGGGCGTGCGTCTGGACTGCGGCGTCCACGAAACCGCCGACGTCGCGACACAGAAGAAAATCTGGAAAATCTTCGCGCAGTAAGCGCGAGTCCGCCGTGCCGCGCGGCGGGCTGGTGGGGAACGTGTCGGTGTCGGGTGTCGCTGTCCCTTGCGAACCGATCCGTGGCATGACAGCGACGCCCGGCGATACACGGGCGACGGGTCGTCATCTTCGAGTCTATTTCGGGAACAGGAACTGCCGATGAATCACGAGGTTCTGGCCATTCGCCATGTGCACTTCGAAGATCTGGGCAGCCTCGAACTCGTGCTCGGCGAGCGCGGGCGTCCGGTGCGCTATCTCGATGTCGGCCGTGGACGCATCGAGGCGCCGGATCCGGTGGCGTCTTCGCTGATGGTTATCCTCGGCGGCCCGATCAATGCATGTGACGACGCGCATTACCCGACGCTGATTCCGCTCGTATCGATGATCGAACGGCGCATCGCCGCCGGTCTGCCGACACTCGGCATCTGCCTTGGCGCGCAGCTGATCGCGCGGGTGCTGGGTGCGCGGGTCTACGCAGGCACCCGGCCTGAGATCGGCTGGGCACCGCTCGCGCTCACCGACGCCGGCCGCGCGTCGCCGCTGCGTCATCTGGACGGCGCGCGAACGTCGATGTTCCACTGGCACGGCGATACCTTCGATCTTCCCACGGGCGCGACGCGTCTTGCCTCCACGCCTGACTGCGAAAACCAGGCATTCGCGTGGGGCGGCCATGTGCTCGGCCTGCAATGTCATCCGGAAATTCGCGCCGACCGTTTCGAGCCATGGCTGATCGGCAACGCGTCGGAAATCGGTGGAACCGAAGGCGTCGACGTGTTGCAGTTGCGCGCGGATACGGCCCGTCTCGGTCCGCGTCTTGAAGAAGCATCCCGCGCGATGTTCACCGAGTGGCTCGACCAGGTGGAAGCGAAACCGTGAACGGTGTTGTGTTTCGCGTCGATGCCGCTTTGACGGACGTTATCGCGCCGTCCGGCGAGCATGACAACGCGGGCGTGACTGGCAAGCGCCAGAAGCACTACCCCTGACCTCACGGCGCCGCCCGGGTTTCAGTCCGCTTTCCGCGCGGCGCGCGCCCTGCAGCGAAAGAAGCGCGGTGCTATGCTCGATCGCTCTTTGTCCTCCCTCGCGAGAACCTATGAGTGCGCTCTTCTCTCCGCTCACGCTGCGTGGCGTGACGCTTCGTAACCGTATCGTCGTGTCCCCGATGTGCCAGTATTCCGCCGAACGCGGCGAGGCGACAGAGTGGCACATGATCCATCTGGGTCACCTCGCGCTGTCCGGCGCTGGGCTCCTGTGTATCGAAGCGACCGCGGTCGAACCGGACGGCCGCATCACGCCCGCCGATCTCGGACTGTGGGACGACGCCACCGAAGCCGCGCTCAAGCCCGTGCTCGCCGCGATTCGCAAGCACTCGCACGTGCCCGTCGCGATGCAGCTCTCGCACGCCGGCCGCAAGGCATCGAGCCATGTGCCTTGGGAAGGCGGCCAGCTGATTCCGGTGGCCGAAGGCGGCTGGCTGCCGCATGCGCCTTCGGCGCTACCGCACAAGGCCGGCGAAGCGCCGCCGCTCGCGCTCGACAGCGCAGGGCTCAACCGGATTCGCGAAGCGTTTGCCGCTTCGGCGCGTCGCGCGGCGCGGCTTGGTATCGACGCGCTCGAAGTGCACGCGGCGCACGGCTATCTGCTGCATCAATTCCTCTCGCCGATCGCGAACCAGCGTACCGACGAATACGGCGGCTCGCGCGAGAACCGCTGGCGCTTTCCGCTGGAGATCATCGATATCGTGCGGGCCGCGTTTCCCGCCGACAAACCTGTCGGCGTGCGCGTGTCGGCGACCGACTGGGTGGAAGGCGGCATCACGCTCGAAGACACCATCGCGTTCGCGCATGAGCTGAAAAAGCGGGGTTGCGACTGGATCGACGTGTCGTCGGGCGGTGTGTCGCCGCTACAGAAGATTCCGCTGGAGCCGGGCTATCAGGTACCGTTCGCGCGGGCCGTGAAGAAAGCGACGGGCCTGACGACGATCGCCGTCGGCCTGATTACCGATGCGCAGCATGCCAGCGAACTCGTCGAATCGGGCGACGCCGATCTCGTCGCGATGGCGCGTGCGATGCTCTACGACCCGCGCTGGCCGTGGCACGCGGCCGCGCAACTCGGCGCGACCGTCGAGGCGCCGCCGCAATACTGGCGCTCGCAACCGCGCGACCAGAAGGCGCTCTTCGGCGAGACGACGCTCGGGCAACGCTGACCCGCCGTGAAGACGAAGGGCGACGGAAGGTTTTTGGCGGGCGGTTGAACGAAGCCGTCTCTAACGTGTACGATGCCGGTTGTGGCGCATGGGCGTCGCAGGACTACGCGGCGCCGGTATGGCGCCGCGTTTGCTATCCACGTCAGAAAAACCGGCAGGTTCCGTGTTTCACGCACGAGAGCAACTGCATGTTCACCTCCAGTTCTTCACAAGGATTCATTCAATGAGTTCACGCAGGATCGCTGTGCGTCGTTCGGGTGTGCACGGCAAGGGCGTGTTTGCCGTGGAAGCAATCGCTGCCGGCGAACGACTGATCGAATACAAGGGTGAGCGGATCACGTGGAAAGAAGCGTTGCGTCGTCACCCGCACAATCCGGACGAACCGAATCACACGTTCTATTTCGCGCTCGATAGCGGCCACGTGATCGACGGCAAGGTCGACGGCAACAGCGCGCGCTGGATCAACCATTCATGCGCGCCGAACTGCGAGGCCGAGGAAATCGACGGTCATGTGTATGTTCACGCGCTGCGCGACATCGAAGCCGGCGAAGAACTGTTCTACGACTACGGCCTCGTGATCGACGCGCGCCAGACGAAGAAGCTGAAGAAGGAATACGAATGCCGTTGCGGCGCGCGCAAGTGCCGCGGCACGATGCTGGCGGCGCCCGACAAGACGGAAAAGAAAGCGAAGAAGAAAAAGTGAAGGACGGGCAGCGCGGGTTTCGCGCCGCCGCCAGACAGTCACATATCGACCGGCGCCCTGTGCGCCGGTTTTTTTGTCACGCGCCCCGGCACGTCGCGTTCGCCGGTAACGGTATCGGCTACAACCGGAATGCGGACGATGAAACGCGCGCCGCCCTCGGATGCATCTTCGTAATGCACGCCGCCGCCGTGCAGCACCATGATGTCGTGGACGATGGCGAGGCCCAGACCCGCGCCGCCGTCGACGCTCGTATCGCTTTGTCCGTCGCCGCGGAAAAACCGCTTGAAGAGTTCCGCCTGCTGTTTCGGCGGCACGCCCGCGCCGTTGTCCTCGACGACGATTTCCGCCATCGTCCTGCCGCCAACCCGCGCCTGTGAGACGCTCACCGTGATGCGTCCGCCGTCATAACGCGTGGGCGGAACGTATTTGAGCGCGTTATCGAGCAGGTTCGCGATCACTTCGTGCAGCAGCACCGGATTGCCGCGCGCGATCAGCGGGTGATCGTTGGTCGGATCGTCCAGGCGCTGGAAGCCGAGATCGACGTGAACCGCGAGTGCGCGCGGCACCCATTCCGCACCGGTTTCGAACGCGAGCGCAGCCATGTCGACGTTCACGAAGCGCGCGGCCTGTTCGCCCGGCTCCGCGCGCGCGAGCGACAGCAGCTGGTTCGACAGCCGGACCGCGCGATTCGCGGCGGCGCGCAGTTCATGCACGGCGGCGAGCACCTGCTTCGGCTCCCGCGCGACGGCGGCCTGCTCCGCGTGCAGCTTGACCGCGGTCAGCGGCGTGCGCAGCTGATGCGCGGCGTCGGCGATGAATTTGCGTTGCGAATCGAGTGCGGTTTTCAGGCGGTCGAGCAGACCGTTCAGCGCGCTGGTAAGCGGCCGGATTTCGATCGGCACGAAGGTTTCGTCGACCGGTTCGAGCGACGTGTGCGTCTGCCGGTTCAGCGAATCGGCGAGATCGGTGAGCGGGTTGAGCTGCTGGTTGACGACGCGCCACACGATTACCCAGCCGGCGAGCAGCAGCAGCAGCAGCGGCATCATGATCGCGACGAGAAACTCGGCGGCGATGCGAAAGCGATGATGGACCGGTTGCCCGACCTCGACGACGATCGGATTGCCCTGCGGCTGGTTCACACGTACCTGTGCGACGCGCACGCTCGTGCCTTCGTGCTGCGCTTCGAACACATACGCGTAGTGCATGCGGCGCACGCTCGTGCCTTGCAGCGGCAGTTTGGGGTCGCCCGCGATTTCGGTTTCGCCGTTGCTGATGCGATAGACGAGCTGTTCGACCGGATCGGAGAACATCGCCTGTGCGAGCGGTGGCACGGTGATCGGCGCGTCCGGGCCGGCAATCTGCACCTGGCGCGAGATGGCGGTGGCGAGATCAGCCAGCGAACGGTCGACGACGTGCTGCGTGTACTGCCATGCAAGCCAGTAAGCGATGAGCCCGCTCATCAGCGCGAGCAGCGAAAGAGGAGCAGCGAGGCGGCGCAGCAGCGAGCGCCGCAGGCTGTTCGCGACCGGATGGGGCATGGTCGAACGCGCAAAAGAGATCAACGCGGATCAGATTACTCCACGTCCGCGAAAAAAGGCGGGTCTGACCGGGTGTCCGATGCAACGGGACGCCCGGCGATCGGCCCGGCCAGGTCGTGCCGCCCGAAAAAGCGCGGTTACGCAGCCTGACGGATTTCCTGCAGCAGGTAGCCGAAGCCACGCACCGTGACGATTTCCACGCGGCAGGCTTCGAGCTTTTTGCGCACCCGGTGCACGTAGACTTCGATCGCGGTGTCGCCGAGATCGCCGCCGAAGTGCGTCAGGTGATCCTGCAACTGCGCCTTGCTGACCACGCGGCCGTGGCGCAGCAGCAGCATTTCGAGCACCGCGAATTCGCGCGGCGACAGTTCGAGCGGCTTGTCGTCGTTGAAGATGCGGCGATCGACACCCGACAGACGCACACCGCCGAGCGACACTTCCGGACGCGGCATGTCGCCATGCGGGCCGCTGCGGCGCATCACCGCGCGGATACGCGCCTCGAGTTCGGCGGGTTCGAACGGCTTCAGCATGTAGTCGTCGGCGCCGGAATTGAGGCCCTGAACGCGGTCGTTCAACTCGTCGCGCGCGGTCAGCACGATCACCGGCGTATGACGGTTGCTCTGGCGGAAGCGCGAGAGCAGCGTCATGCCGTCGATGCCCGGCAGACCGAGATCGAGAATCACGAGTTCGTGACGGTTTTGCGTGAGAGCCTGTTCGGCGAAAATGCCGTCGTGGACCATGTCGACCGTGAAGCCGGCTTGTTCGAGGCTACTTTGGATGCCGCGTGCGATGGGGCGGTCATCTTCGATCAGAAGGAGTCGCATGGATTTCGCTCAAGTACAATGGGTTTAGGCGTATCGTGCACGCGTTCGCCGGAGCGCCTGCTGCACAGCTTGTGCGGCGTTGCCGTGCGATGCGGCCATCGAATGATCACGAAAGTCATGTCCGTCATTACGATCAACGAACTCGAAGCCGCGATCAACTTCTGGCGCAGCCGCTCACCTTCGAGCGGCGACGAACTCAGCCTGTGCAAGGAGGCAAGCGCGCTCTCCAGGCCGTATGCGCAGATGATTGTACAGCGAGAGACCTGGCTCGCACCGGAACGTTTGGACGCGATTGCCCGCGAAGCGTGGGATTCTTACGTGCGCCTTAAAAACGGCCTGTAGAAGTGAAGGTTTGGTGGCCTGAATACCTGCAAAACCCTTTCAACAGACGTGTTCCGGCGGGTTTTTCCATGCCTCGATGCGGCTTTTGGCGGCTTCCTCCTATTTTTTGCGTCACGGGCGCCGGGCTGACTTCGCGATGCCGTCGATGAAACGGGCCAGCGCGATATCGCGCGCGGTCACGCCGTTTGCCTCGTGCGTGGACAGCGTGATGTCGACCTTGTTGTAGACGTTGAACCACTCGGGATGGTGGTCCATTTCCTGTGCCTTGATCGCAACGCGTGTCATGAAGCCGAACGCCTCGTTGAAGTCGGCGAACTGAAGGCTGCGCGCGATCGCGTCGCGGCCCTCCGCGACCTGCCAGCCGTCCAGCTGGCTCAATTCCGTTGCCCGCGCTTCGGACGTCAATTTCTGGATCATCGTGAATACCTCGCTCACCAGGTTGCCAGGTTGTAAGCGCGCGGGCGCCGTGGCGCCTCGCGTGGGTGTGACTATTTTTTCACGGATGGCGCGGCGCTGCTGAACGTGGCGCGATGCGCCCGGACGCCGCTCCGGAGAGCGTGTCGAAAGGCATGATTGTGACGATATTGGCGCCGATGATGCGATAATCGTGCATTAAACTGCCATTTAATGCGGAGAAAGGTCATGCTCGAACTGGATCACTTTGATCTGGCGCTTCTGGAAGTGCTGCAGCGCTTTGGGCGCGCGACGCACCAGCAGCTTGGCGAGCAGATACCGCTGTCGCCTTCGCAGATTGGCCGGCGGCTGCAGCGGCTCGAATCGGCGGGTGTGATCGACGGCTATCGCGTCGTGTTGCGGCCCGAGAAGCTCGGGCTCGGCGTTACCGCGTTCACCAGCCTGAAGCTGAAGCATCACGGCGATTCGATCATCGAGCAGTTCCAGCAGCAGCTCGATGTGCTGCCGGAAGTGCTGGAATGCCACGCCGTGGTGGGCGACGCGGACTATCTGCTGCGCATCGTGGCGCCCGATCTGAACGCGCTGTCTTCGTTTGTGATGAAGAAGTTGATGCGTGTGCCCGGCGTCGACAGCGTGCGCTCCAACATCGTGCTGACGACGTTCAAACGCAATGGGCCGCTGCCGCTCGGCCATCTCTCGCCAGGCGCGCCCACCGCGTGAGCGGGCGGGCGTTTCAAGCGCGGCTCGCCCGCGTCAGGCCACCTTCAGCGGTTCGGTTTTCGGGTCGGTTTTCAGGTCGGTTTCCAGCTCAGTTTCCAGATTAAGCAGATCCACATAGGCGACCGGCACCAGATCCGTTTCCGGCACGCCGAGCTTCGCGAACAGCGCGTGCGCCTCGGCTTCGCCGCCTGCTTCGTCGTCATCCTGCGCGAGCACGACTTCCAGTTCGATGAAATCGCCCAGACCGTCGACGCG
>CALFSF010000491.1 GCA_937917025.1 uncultured Paraburkholderia sp. | reverse complement strand
GCGCGAGCAGCAGCGCGAGCGGGTAGAGCGCGGCCGCCCTGGCGCGGCTGAGCGCGCCGCGGCGCAGGCGCAGCCAAAGCAGGACGAAAACCGCGATCGCGGACGCGACGGCGACGATCGGCGCTCCGTACAGCAGCGCGATTCTCAGGGCGATCCACACCTTTGCCTCCCGAGGTTCAGGAACACGTCGACGCGCGCGGGCGGGATGTTGCGCCAGACGATGCCCGACGCGATGCCTGCCGCCTGCAACACGTAAGCGCCCGCGAGGAGCATGCGATTGTCCCAGTGGAGCGGCAGACGCGCGGCAAGCAGCGCGCCTGCCATGAGCGCCACGCCGAACATCGGCCAGAACAGATCGGGCCAGGGCGAACCCGGTAACGCGGCGCGCGCGATCACCGGCAGGAACGTCGCGGTAATGATGTAGCCAAATCCCGGCACGCCGTACAGCACGACGAGCCAGATCGCATCGGCGCGGTGCGTGGTTGGAGCGGGACGGGCGTGATGTGTCGCAGCGCAACTGTGTACCGATGGCGCGGTGTGACCGGACGCCTGGGCATGCCCGGATTGATCGTGCGCGGTGGCCCCAGCCTTCGCGCGCGTCGCTCCCGGTACGTTTCCCGTGGCCGGTGAAGCCAGAGGATCCACGCGCCGGGGCGCCGCTTCGAACACGTGCCACACGAGCGCCGCCAGCACCGCCGAGATGAGCCCGAAGCCGATCCAGCCCACTTTCGCCCCGAGGCCGCCCGCAGCGCTCACGAGTAGCCCCGTGCCGACGATCCCGACTCCGGGCCCCGTGTAGATGACCCCACTCCAGCGGTGCGCATCGAGTTCGGCGAGCCGTCGCAGGCCCCACTGCGACGCGAACACGAAGGTCCATGCGCTGATCGCCCCGCCTGCGAGGCGCACGAGCGCCCAGATCCAGAACGCGTCGGTGACGCCCATGACGACGGTCAGCACGACCGTGATGGCGAGCCCGGCGCGCACCACCCGGGCGTGATCGACCCGCAGTACCGCGCAGGTGATCGCGCCGATGAAATACCCCGCGTAGTTGAACGATGCGAGCCAGCCGCCGTGGCGAATATCGATCGAGCCGTTTTGCAGCATCAGCGGCAACAGCGGCGTGAACGCGAAGCGCCCCACGCCCAGTGCGACCGCGAGCGCCACCATGCATCCGAGCGCGACGCGCCTTGCGTCATGCGAGTGGACGGAAGAACCAGCGGTGGAAGTAGCAAGGGGCGTCATGGATGCCTTCAAGGATTTTCGGAGCCGGCGACACGTGCGCGCCGGCCATCGCACTCCCGATAGTAATCCGCGCATCGCATCACAAAAAATGAATTATCATGATTCAAAGTATCTCGGAGTGAGAACGATGGATCTGGCCGCCTTGAACATCTTTCGCGCGGTGGTGCGCGAGAACGGCGTGACGCGCGCTGCTGCGAAGCTGAACCGGGTGCAGTCGAACGTGACGACGCGCATCAAACAGCTCGAGGAGCAGCTGGGCACCGAGCTTTTTATCCGCGACGGACGCCGGCTCGTGCTGACGCCGGCGGGCGAGACGCTGCTGCCGTACGCCGAGCGCCTGCTCGCGCTCGCCGACGAGGCGCGCCACGCGGTGCGCGAGAACCGGCCACGCGGACGACTGCGGCTGGGCACCATGGAAAGCGTCGCGGCGAGCCGGCTGCCGTCCCTGCTTGCCCGCTATCACCAGCGCTGGCCCGACGTTGCGCTGGAACTCGAAACCGGCACGACCGGACGGCTGATCGAGCGGGTACGCGACTTCGAAGTCGACGCCGCGCTCGTGGCGACCCCGCTCGACCCGGACGCTTTGCGCGACGTTTTCGATTTCGTGCCGGTCTTTCGCGAAGAACTCGTGATGCTGACGCCGCGCGGCCACCTGCCGATCCGCGACGCGCGCGACGTGGCGCTGTCCACGCTCGTCGCGTTCGAGCGTGGTTGCGCGTATCGGAGCTATATCGAGAAGTGGTATCTGGCGTGCGATCTGCGGCCCGCGCGCGTGCTGGAACTCGGTTCGTATCACGCGATGGTCGCGTGTGTCGCGGCCGGCGTGGGCGTCTCGATCGCGCCGCGCTCGGTGCTGGGTCTGCAGCAGAACGTGGACGATATCGCCGTTCATCCGCTCGGCGAACTCGATGCGATCGATACGCTGCTGGTCTGGCGGCGCGGTCACTTTTCGGCAGCGCTGAACGTGCTGCGCGAGCAGTTGCTGGCGGACAGCAATCTGGCCGCAAGTTCGACGCAGCCGGGCAGGATCGCGCAACCGGTGGTGTGATTCCCCTCTTCGCCCCAAAACGCAAAAAAGCCGCGAGTTCGAAGCTCGCGGCTTTTTACTTTCATGCTTGCTGCTGGATCTATCGTGAAGCGGCCGGCCCAACCCTTTCGACAATCGAAACCAGCACCGCGCCGCTTATCGCGTATGGCACGCCCGTGATTACAGCTGCGCCTCGACCCAACCCTTCACGCCCGCCAGCGCTGCCTGCAGGTTCGCCGGTTCCGTGCCGCCGGCCTGCGCCATATCGGGGCGACCGCCGCCCTTGCCGCCGACCTGCTGCGCGACGAAGTTCACGAGTTCGCCCGCCTTGACCTTCCGGCTGGCTTCCGCCGTCACGCCCGCGATCAGGCTCACCTTGCTGCCT
This sequence comes from uncultured Paraburkholderia sp., assembly GCA_937917025.1. Classification (GTDB taxonomy): domain Bacteria; phylum Pseudomonadota; class Gammaproteobacteria; order Burkholderiales; family Burkholderiaceae; genus Paraburkholderia. The sequence continues at coordinate 8,157 of CALFSF010000491.1, read as the reverse complement.
TCGACGGACGCCAGCACGATGGCCGCGCTCTTCAGCTTGTCCTTCAGCTTGTCGACGGTTTCGCGCAGCGTCTTGACGTCCGCGCCTTCGAGCGTTGCGGCCAGCACATGCACACCCGCGACTTCGATTGCCTGACCTGCGAGTTCGTCGCCCTGGCTCGAAGCAAGCTTCGACTTCAGCGCGCCGAGTTCCTTTTCCAGCGATTTGACCTGATCCTGCACCTGCGCGATACGCTGCGTGAGTTCCGACGGTTGCGCCTTCAAGGCCGCCGCGACCGCATTGACGCGCGCGTCGAGTTCCTGCACGAAACGCACCGCATTGTCGCCGGTAATGGCTTCCACACGACGGATGCCCGCGGCCACGCCGCCTTCCATCACGATCTTGAAGAAACCGATATCGCCGGTGCGACGCACGTGCGTACCGCCGCACAGTTCGCGCGAAAAGCCGAGATCGAGCACACGCACTTCGTCGCCATACTTTTCGCCGAAGAGCGCCATTGCGCCGCCCTTCACCGCCTCGTCGAACGGCATCACGCGCACGATGCCCGGCGCGTTCGCCAGCACTTCGGCGTTCACGATTGCCTCGACCTGGCGAATCTGTTCGTCCGTCATCGGCGCGTTGTGCGCGAAGTCGAAACGGGTTTTGTCGGCGTCGACGAGCGAGCCCTTTTGCTGCACGTGCGAGCCCAGCACTTCACGCAGCGCCTTGTGCATCAGGTGGGTGGCCGAGTGATTGCGTTCCGTGCGCGCGCGACGCACGGCATCGATCTCGGCCTTCACCACGTCGCCGACCTTCAGCGTGCCCTGCTCCAGCGTGCCATGATGGCCGACCACGTCGGCCTGCACCTTCAGCGTATCCGCAACGGCAAAGCGCACGCTCGCGTTGGCGAGCAGACCCTGATCGCCCACCTGGCCGCCCGACTCCGCGTAGAACGGCGTGTGGTCTAGCACGACGACAGCCTGCTGGTCTTTCGCCACTTCCTTGACGGAAGCGCCATCGACGTACAGCGCAATGACCTTCGCGTCGTCGAAGACGACTTCTTCGTAGCCGTGGAACGTGGTCTTCGCGCCCGAATATTCGAGACCCTGCGCCATCTTGAACTTGCCGGCCGCACGCGCCTGTTCGCGCTGACGGGCCATGGCCTCGTCGAATGCGGGCTCGTCGACCGTGACTTCGCGTTCGCGGCAGACGTCCGCCGTCAGATCCAGCGGGAAACCGTACGTGTCGTGCAGCTTGAACGCGAGCTCGCCATCGAGCGTCTTGCCACCCTTCGCATCGAGATCGGCCAGCGCGCTTTCGAGGATCGACATGCCGTGCTCGATCGTTTCGAAGAAGCGCTCTTCTTCCTGGCGCAGCACGTCGGTCACGCGCTGTTGCGCTTCCGTCAGTTCAGGATACGCGCCGCCCATCTGCACGACGAGGTCCGCCACCAGACGATGGAAGAACGAACCCTTGCGGCCCAGCTTGTAGCCGTGACGGATCGCGCGGCGCACGATCCGGCGCAGCACGTAGCCGCGGCCTTCATTGCCCGGGATCACGCCATCGACGATCAAAAACGAACACGCGCGGATGTGATCGGCGATCACCTTCAGCGAATTGTTCGTGAGATCGGTGACGCCCGTTTCGCGGCCCGCTGCCGTGATCAGCGCCTGGAACAGGTCGATCTCGTAGTTGCTGTGCACGTGCTGCAGCACGGCGGCAATACGCTCGAGACCCATGCCGGTATCGACGCACTGCTTGGGCAACGGCGTCATGTTGCCCTGCGCGTCGCGATTGAACTGCATGAACACGAGATTCCAGATCTCGATGTAGCGGTCGCCGTCTTCGTCAGGCGATCCCGGCGGGCCGCCCCAGACGTCCGGGCCATGGTCGTAGAAGATTTCCGAGCACGGGCCGCACGGACCGGTATCGGCCATCTGCCAGAAGTTGTCCGACGCGTAACGCGCGCCCTTGTTGTCGCCAATGCGGATGATGCGCTCGACTGGCACGCCGACTTCCTTCGACCAGATGTCGTGCGCTTCGTCGTCTTCGTGATAGACGGTGACCCACAGCTTGTCTTTCGGCAGCCCGTAGACGCCCGTCAGCAGTTCCCACGCGTAGTGGATCGCGTCGCGCTTGAAATAGTCGCCGAACGAGAAGTTGCCGAGCATTTCGAAAAACGTATGGTGCCGCGCGGTATAGCCGACGTTTTCCAGATCATTGTGCTTGCCGCCCGCGCGCACGCTGCGCTGGGCAGTCGTGGCGCGCGAATACGGACGCGATTCGGCGCCGAGGAACACGTCCTTGAACTGCACCATGCCCGAATTGGTGAACAGCAGGGTCGGGTCGTTGCCGGGCACGAGGCTCGACGAACGGACAATCGTGTGGCCCTTCGATTCGAAGAACTTGAGGAACTTCTCGCGGATTTCGGAGGCTTTCATGGCGTGCGGGGGACGGTCCTGACTGTTTCGGCTGCATCCGGAGATGCGCCAACTGATTGTTTCCTGAGCCGCTGATTATACGGGATCGGCGAGCGTGCGCAGCGGCGTGAGGCGGCCAGAACGCAACGTTAGCCATTCGGCCATGTTTTTCCCGCTGAGGCACGTGGGACGGGACTTCGCGGCCTCAGATCCGTCCTATGCCATCCGGCCGATGGGTCTCCTGACGGGAATCGCTTAAGATTCTGGACATCGTTACGGCATCGCGCAGTTCGCTGCTCACATGCCGCGCAATCACGCTTCACGGAGACACGAACAGAATATGGGCGCCCTCAGTCATATCCGCGTGCTGGATCTCACACGCGTGCTCGCCGGTCCCTGGTGCGCACAGACCCTCGCCGATTTCGGCGCTGACGTCATCAAGATCGAACGCCCCGAAGTGGGCGACGATACCCGTCACTGGGGTCCTCCGTACCTGAAAACGCCGGACGGCGAGGACACGCGCGAGGCCGCGTATTACCTCGCGGCGAATCGCAACAAGCGTTCGGTCACCGTCGACATCGCCACGCCAGAAGGGCAGCAGATCATCCGCGATCTCGCCGCGCAAAGCGACGTCGTGCTCGAGAACTACAAGGTCGGCCAGCTGAAAAAATATGGGCTCGACTATGCGTCGCTGAAGGAAGTGAAGCCGGACATCGTCTACTGCTCGGTCACGGGTTTCGGCCAGACAGGCCCGTACGCGCAGCGGGCGGGCTACGACTTCATCATCCAGGGCATCGGCGGATTCATGAGCATCACCGGCGAGCGCGACGCGCTACCGGGTGGCGGTCCGCAAAAAGCCGGTGTCGCCATCGCCGACCTGATGACCGGCATGTACTCGACCATCGCGGTGCTGACGGCGCTCGCCCATCGCGACCGAACGGGCGAAGGCCAATACATCGACATGGCGTTGCTGGACGTTCAGGTGGCGATGCTCGCCAACATGAACTCGAACTTCCTCGCGAGCGGCAACCCGCCGGTGCGCTGGGGCAACGCGCATCCGAACATCGTGCCCTACCAGACGTTCCAGACGAGCGACAGCTGGATCATCGTCGCGGTGGGCAACGACGGGCAGTTCCGCAAGTTCGTCGAGGCAGGCAACCGGCCTGAACTCGCCGACGACGAGCGCTTCTCGACCAACCCGGCGCGGGTGCGCAACCGCGAAACGCTCGTGCCGCTGCTGGCCGACATGGTCCGGCTGCGCGGCAAGCAGGAATGGATCGCCGCGCTGGAGGCGTCGGGTGTGCCTTGCGGGCCGATCAACGATCTGGGCGAGGTATTCGGGAACGAGCAGGTCGTCGCGCGGGGAATGCAGGTCGACCTGCCGCATCCGTCCGGCGGGACGGTGAAGCTGGTGCGCAATCCCGTGCGCATGAGCGCGACCCCGCCGGAAGCGGCCTCGCATCCGCCGACACTCGGCGAGCACACCGACGAAATATTGCGCACCGTGCTCGGGCTCGACGAAACCCGCATCGCGCAGTTAAAAGCGCGCTCGGTGATCTGACGGGCGGTGGCGGTTCTGCAACCGCCCTCAACGGTGGCTTGCACGCTTCTTCGTTCCCGGGTGACGCCGGGCAGCCGCGCCCAAACCGGATCGCGTGGCGCCGGCCCGACCGTCGTCGACACCCCACACCCGAGCCGCGATCAAACCGCCCCTGGAGCCGCCCCTAAACCGCCCTAAACCGCCTCGACGAACGACTCCAGCCAGCACATTCCCTCGCGCCAGTCGCCTAGACCGCTTTCGGCGTTGATATGCCCGCGCGGGCCGATGTCAAACCAGGCGCTCTGCCACGTTCTCGCGCAAGCCCGTGAAAACCCGACGCCGCCGTACGGATCGTCCGTGCTGGCCACCACGATCGACGGAAACGGCAAGGGCGCCACCGGCACGGGGGCAAACCCGGACGCATCCGCCGGAAATTGCGCTCCCGCCGGATCGGGCACAGCGACCAGCAACGCCCCCGCAACCTTCGCGATTTGCGTGGCGTGCGCGTACTGCGTGGCCCAGAACGCGACGGTCAGGCAACCGAGGCTGTGCGCGGCGAACACCACCGGCGCATCGGCAGCGGCCACGGCTTCGTCCAGCGTCCGGCACCACGCGTCGCGCGCCGGATAATTCCAATCCGGCATCTGGACGCGTGCGAATTCAGGATGCGCCGCCTCCCAGCGCGTCTGCCAGTGACCTTCGCCGGAATTCTGATAGCCCGGCAGAACCAGAACGTTGTATGTCGTCATCGCGACTCCCCGATTTGCAGTTTGTTATCGTTTTAGTGAAACACCCGCCCGACACCGGCGCCGCGCGGATCGGCGGCGGGCTCCGGCGTCGTGCCTTCCACGCGGATCATCTGGACGTCGCCGTTGAACTTCTGCCCTTCCAGCGTGTAGCCGAGGCCCTTTAGCTGGTCGGCCAGTTCACCCGTAATCGGGTGATACGGCTCCCAGTAGATCGTCTTCGGCGGCAGCAACTGATGATGAAAGCGCATCGCCCCCAGTGCGTCGGCAGGCGGCATGCCGAAATCGTAGAGATCCGTCATCACCTGGAAGATCGACGTGAAAATGCGCGAGCCGCCTGGCGTGCCGATCACGAGCGAAACCTTGCCGTCTTTCAGCAGGATGGTCGGCGTCATCGAAGAAAGCGGCCGGCGACCCGGCGCAATCGTGTTGACGTCGCCGCTCGTGACGCCGAACTGGTTCGGCGTGCCGGCCTTCGCGACGAAGTCGTCCATTTCGTCGTTCAGCGCGAAGCCCGCGTTGTCCACCACGACGCCCGATCCGAACGGGCCGTTGAGCGTGTACGTGTTCGACACCGCGTTGCCCCATTTGTCGACGACCGAAAAATGCGTCGTCTCGGCGCGTTCCGGCATCGAATCGCCGAGGCCCGGCTTGACCGGCGCGGCGCCAGGCACTTCGTCGGGCGTGACCTCGTCGGCGCGCTGTGCGAGGTAGGCGTCGTCGATCAGCTTGTCGACCGGCACGCGATACGAATCCGGGTCGCCCATGTACTGCTGCCGGTCGGCGAACACGCGGTCCTCGATCTGTGCGACCAGATGAATGTACGCCGACGAATTCAGGTCGAGCCCGGCGAACGCGGGCTTCAGGTCGGCCTTCATCTTCAGCAGCTGGATGAGCCCCACGCCGCCCGAACTCGGCGGCGGCGCGGTGACGATCCGATAGCCGTTCCAGTCGGCCGTCACCGGCTGGCGCCACACGGCCTTGTATTGCACCAGATCGGACTTCGAAAGAAGGCCGTGGCCATACATCTGGGAACTGATCAGGTCCGCGGTCTTGCCTTCGTAGAATTCACGGCCGCCGTCGCTCGCGATACGCGAGAGCGTCTGCGCGAGTTCAGGCTGGCGGAACGTCGCGCCCGCCTTCAGCCCCGCGAAGTACACGCTGAAATTGGTCTTGCCCGCGAAACTTTTCGCCGCATCTTCGGCGCGCTTCTGCAGCCACGGCTCGACGACGAAACCGTCGGTCGCGTATTTGATCGCCGGGGCGAGCACCTGCTTCCACTTCAGCTTGCCGAAGCGGCGCTGCGCTTCCCACATGCCGTCGACGGTGCCCGGCACCGCCACGGCCCGGAACCCGACGAGGCTCATGCCCGGCACCGGATTGCCCTTGTCGTCCAGATACATGTCGCGGGTCGCCTGCTGCGGCGCACGTTCGCGATAGTCCAGGAAGTACGGCTTGCCGTCGACGTAGAGCGTCATGAACCCGCCGCCGCCGATATTGCCCGCGTCCGGATAGGTGACCGCAAGCGTGAACGCGATGGCGACGGCCGCATCGACCGCGTTGCCGCCCGCGGCGAAAATCTGCTGCGCCGTGTCCGCGCTGTAGCGGTCGGGCACGGCCACGGCCGACGCGTCGAGCACCGCTTTCGGCGGCGGTGGTGTTTTGGCGAGCGCCGGCGCGGCGGGCACGAAACTGCCCGCCAGCGCGACGACGAGCGTCGCCGCGCCCAGACGTCGGAGCAGGGCGAGCGGCAGCGGGACGAAAGGCGCGCAATGCGCGTCGTGCGTGGAATCGGGCATGCGTGAAACTCCAGGAACTGAAGGCGCCATGTTGCCGAACGGCGGGCCTTCGGGCAAGACAAACGGGCAGGCGAACGTCCACATGAAAAACGCAATCACCGCGGCCAAAGCAGACAGAACGGGGGGCGCGGGCACGTCAAGGTGATCGACGGACCGCTTTCAGCCGTCAAACCGTCCGCAACGACAACACCACCGCAGGCGGGCTGTGCCGCGACGGTCGCATTCTGGCGGGGTGGCGCCCGCCCGGACAACGCGTTTTACCTCCTGTTGCACGCTGTAACAGCGGCCGGACGAAGTCTTTACTCCGCCTGCGTGCCGCGTCGACCCTGTCGCTCCGTGAGTGGTCAGGTAGAATTGTCGGACAAGCGGGCGCATCGCGCGTCCCCGAACGACTTTCTCCATCACGCATGAATACCGAACGCAACGAAGCGCCCGCGGCCTCCAATTTCATCCGCAACATCATCGATGACGACAACCGCTCCGGAAAGTGGGGCCAGCGCGTGGAAACGCGCTTCCCGCCTGAGCCGAACGGCTATCTGCATATCGGCCACGCGAAGAGCATCTGCCTGAATTTCGGCATCGCAAGCAGCTATGGCGGCGTCTGCCACCTGCGTTTCGACGATACGAATCCGGAAAAGGAAAGTGTCGAGTACGTCGATTCGATCATCGACGCCGTCACGTGGCTCGGCTTCGAGTGGACGAAAGACAACAAGGAACAGCTGTACTACGCGAGCGATTACTACGACAGGCTGTACGCGTTCGCCGAGCTCCTGATCGAGCGCGGCCGCGCGTATGTCGACAGCCAGTCGGCGGAAGAAATGCGCGTGAACCGCGGCTCGGCCACCGAGCCGGGCACGCCGTCGCCATTCCGCGAGCGCACGGTGCAGGAAAACCTCGACCTCTTCCGCCGCATGAAAGCGGGCGAGTTCAAGGAAGGCGAGCACGTACTGCGCGCGAAGATCGACATGGCGTCGCCGAACTTCAACATGCGCGATCCGGTCATCTACCGCATCCGCTTCGCGCATCATTACCGCACCGGCGACACATGGTGCGTGTATCCGATGTACGACTACACGCACTGCATTTCGGACGCGCTGGAAAACATCACGCATTCGCTGTGTACGCTCGAGTTCGAAGATCACCGTCCGCTGTACGACTGGATCCTGAACGAACTGGCGGATGCCGGCGTGTTTACGCGTCCGCTGCCGCAACAGATCGAGTTCTCGCGCCTGAACCTCACGTACGCGATCACCAGCAAGCGCAAGCTGCTGCAACTCGTGACCGAGGGCCACGTCGAGGGGTGGGACGATCCGCGCATGCCGACCATCGTCGGGGTACGCCGGCGCGGTTTCACGCCGGGCGCGATCAAGCTGTTCTGCGAGCGCATCGGCATCACCAAGGTCGATTCGTGGATCGACATGAGCGTGCTCGAAGGCGCGCTGCGCGACGATCTCGACGACAAGGCGCCGCGTACGGCCGCCGTGCTCGATCCGGTGAAGCTCATCATCGACAACTTCCCGGAAGGCACGACTGAAGCATGCAGCGCGCCGGTCCATCCGCATCATCCGGAAATGGGCACGCGCACGTTCCCGATTTCGCGCGAACTGTGGATCGAGCGCGACGATTTCGTCGAAACGCCGCCGAAGGGCTACTTCCGGCTGTTCCCGGGCAAC
>CALFSF010000490.1 GCA_937917025.1 uncultured Paraburkholderia sp. | reverse complement strand
GCTGGTCCTCAAGCTGGCGCTGGTCGCGCTCGCGCTCGTGCTGGGCGGACTCAACCGCTTTTCGGCGCTGCCGCGCCTGCGGCGCAGCGCGTCGACCGTCGATGCGCACACGTTCAACAACGTGATGTATCTGGAAGCGCTCGCGATGCTGGGCGTGTTCGTCGCGGCTGCGGTGTTGTCGCACAGCATTCCGGGCTTCGCCGCAATGGGCTGACCGGGGCTGATCTGCGCCGATCGAACGGTCGTTGCCGGCCAGGCCGGCTGACTGGCCAGCTATCCGTTTCCGCCGGGGTGCCAGCGAAGTCGGACGGCTCTGTATTCGCTGCGACCATCGCGTGTTAGAAGCCCCTCTATTCGTAGCCCAGCTTGTGTCCGACGATCGGCGCGAAGAAGAGCGCGATCGCCGCGCCCGCCACCTTGCCTTCGAGTTCGGCGGATGTCGCGCGCGTGCCGTACGCATGGATCAGCAGGTCGAAAAGTTGCGGCACGCAGTAAAGCACCGCTGCAGCGATGAAACATCGTTCGACGATCGAAATGCGCCAGCCGCGATCGTACGCAAGCGCCGCGAAGATGATCCGCAGCACCGCGAATATCACCAGCGTGCCCACGGCAGCCTGTTCGCGGATCAGATAGTCAGGAAGAAACCCACCCATGTCTGCCTCTGGTTCGTATCGTTTGCAACCAGTTCAGCAAGGAGTGGGCCAGAAGTCATGCGAACCCCGGCGCATCGCCCGCAACACATGATGCAGCAATGCTTTCGACTTCGCGAGGGTAACGCCGACGTCCGCGCGTGCGGCCGGGTTTCATCGTTTTTGAGCCTGAACGTTACGTTACTGAAACATTGCCGGATCGGCGTCACGTGACGCGCTGTTGTGCGGCTTCGTCATGCACGCGCGACGCAAACAGAAACGCCGCCCAAAGGCGGCGTCCGTCACGCAGTCACGCAAAGCGGCGCTTACGCGTTCCCCGTGCTTACCATTCGGCGACGCTGCCGTCTGCGTGGCGCCACACCGGATTGCGCCAGCGATGTCCGACCTTCGCCATCTCGCGAACCTTGTCTTCATTGACTTCGATGCCGAGGCCCGGGCCCTGCGGAATCGACACGAAGCCGTCTTCGTATTTGAAGACTTCCGGGTTCTTGATGTAATCGAGCAGGTCGTTGCCCTGGTTGTAGTGAATGCCGAGGCTCTGTTCCTGGATGAACGCGTTGTAGCTCACCGCGTCGATCTGCAGGCACGTGGCGAGCGCGATCGGGCCAAGCGGGCAGTGCAGCGCGATGGCGACGTCGTACGCTTCGGCCATCGTCGCGATCTTGCGGCACTCGGTAATGCCGCCCGCGTGCGACGCGTCCGGCTGCAGGATGTCGACGAAACCGTTCGCGAGGATGTGCTTGAAGTCCCAGCGCGAATACAGACGCTCGCCCAGCGCGATCGGCGTGTTCGTCTGGTTGACGATATCGCGCAGCGCTTCGGCATTTTCCGACAGCACCGGTTCCTCGATGAACATCAGCTTGTACGGATCGAGTTCCTTCGCCAGCACCTTCGCCATCGGCTTGTGCACGCGGCCGTGGAAGTCGACGCCGATGCCGATGTTCGGACCCACCGCTTCACGCACGGCGGCGACGTTGTTGATCACACCTTGTACCTTGTCGAAGGTGTCGATGATCTGCAGCTCTTCCGAGCCGTTCATCTTGATCGCCTTGAAGCCGCGTTCGACGACGGCGCGCGCGTTGTTCGCGACGTCGCTCGGGCGGTCGCCGCCGATCCACGAATACACCTTGATGCGATCGCGCACCTGGCCGCCGAGCAGCGCGTGCACCGGCACGCCGTGATGCTTGCCCTTGATGTCCCACAGCGCCTGGTCGACGCCGGCGATCGCGCTCATCGTGATCGGGCCGCCGCGATAGAAGCCGGCGCGGTACATCACCTGCCAGTGATCTTCGATCAGGAGCGGATCCTTGCCGATCAGATAGTCGGACAGTTCATCGACGGCTGCCGCGACCGTGTGCGCGCGGCCTTCGACAACCGGCTCGCCCCAGCCGACGATGCCTTCATCCGTCGTGATCTTGAGGAAACACCAGCGCGGCGGGACGATGAAGGTTTCGAGTTTGGTGATTTTCATGCTGGGACTCTCCTGACTGCCGCTGCGGGCCAGATCGTGGGACGGTGGAACCGTGAAATCTTGAGTACGGGGACCACATCCTACAACAAAATCGCCGTTAAGTAGTATTAATAGTACTATTGGTGTGGACATCGACTGCCGCGTGGCTTGAATCGTTCGCCCGCGTTCCTGGTCCGATGCCGGATAATCCGGGACGTTCAGTTGGTTACCCATCGCGCCGCGATGGCGAAAGAAAGCGGAGAACCGTTATTCAGCATGATCTGCACGGGCGCGTCGCCCACCTGCTCGCGACCGCCATCCTGCGCGGCGACTATGCGCCCGAATCCATCCTGCCGCGCGAAGCGGAGCTGATGGAGGCGTTCGGCGTCAGCCGGACAGTGCTGCGCGAGGCGCTGCGCACGCTGACGTCGAAAGGGCTGATCGAGTCGCGTCCACGCGTGGGGACGCGTGTGCGTCCGAAAAGCGCTTGGAATCTGCTCGATGTCGACGTGCTCGACTGGTACTCGCGCGTCGCCCCGCCGATGGCGTTCGCGCTCAAGCTGCAGGAAATGCGCGAGATGATCGAGCCATATGCGGCGGCGCTTGCCGCGTCGTCGTGGAGCGCCGGGACGTTTGCCGCGCTCGATGCCGCGCATGCTTCGATGGTGGCCGCGCGTAACGTCGACGAATGGGTGCGGGCCGATCTTCAGTTCCATCTGAACGTGCTGACGGCGTGCAGCAACGAGTTGCTGATTCCGCTCGGCACGCTGATCGAGCGCACGCTCGAGGCGCAACTGCAACTGAACGCGCGGCGGGCGGACGTGTTCAACGCGTCGCTCGCGGAGCACACGGCGGTCTTCGAGGCGATCCGCGATCGCGACGCCGAGGCCGCCCGTCAGGCGATGGCGAACCTGCTCGGCGTGACGCGCCGGCGCATCGAAGGGTGAGCGGGCGCGGGCGGCGTGCTAAGGTCTAAGGCCGGATTGCGATGCTGAAGTAATGCTGGCTGCTGGCGCGAATGCTGGCAACGGCTGCGGAGGCGTTCAGTCAACCGTGCAGAGGAGAGTCGTTCATGTCAGTCCGTTTCGTCACGCGTATGCTCGCGCCCGTCCTGGCGTTTCTGCTTGCGGCGGCCTCGCTGGCCGTGCAGGCCGAGCCCGTTCCCGAGAGCCAGTGGCAGCCCAGCCAGGCAACCTTGTTCACGCTCGTGCAGGACGGTTACCGGATCGTATCGGTGATCGACGAACGGCGCGGCGACGCGAATTCGACGCAGACGTTCTATCTTCAGCGGGAGCAGGGCGCATTCAAATGTATCGAGCAGCATCAGATCGAACAGAGGACGCACATGCCCGAGGCGCAGTTTGCGTGTTTCGAGCTGGCGCAGCCGTTTTCGACGCCAAAGGGGAAGTAGGGTTGTTCGCGCCGCGTTGGGCTGGGGCGTTGGAAACAAAAAAGCCGCTGTCCTTGCGGAACAGCGGCTTTTTTTACAACTGGTGGCGAATCAGGGACTCGAACCCCGGACCTGCGGATTATGATTCCGTCGCTCTAACCAACTGAGCTAATTCGCCGAAAGAAGCGAGATTATGCGGATGGCGGCAGGGGCTGTCAACCCCCGCGCGCCATATTTGTGGCCGCTCATCCAGCGGCGCCCTTCTCAAGCGGCCGCCGCAGCCGCACCGTCAGTCGTCGGCGTAGATGTTCGAGTCCTTGGTCTCCTTCACGAACAGCATGCCGATCACGAACGTCGCCAGCGCGATCACGATCGGATACCAGAGTCCCGAATAGATGTTGCCCTTCGCCGCGACGATCGCGAAGGCGGTCGCCGGCAGGAAGCCGCCGAACCAGCCATTGCCGATGTGATACGGCAGCGACATCGACGTATAGCGGATCCGCGTCGGGAACATTTCCACCAGCATCGCCGCGATCGGCCCGTACACCATCGTCACGTAGATCACGAGGATCGTCAGGATCACGACCGTCATCGGCCAGTTGATCTGCGACGGATCGGCCTTCGGCGGGTAGCCGGCCGTCTTCAGCGCGTCGCCGAGCGACTTGTCGAACGGCTTGCCCTGATCCTTCGCGTCCGCGGCCTTGCCGTCATACGTGTTGATGACGGTATCGCCCACCTTGATCTCCGCCAGCGTGCCCGCCGGAGCGGCCACGTTATCGTAGTTCAGGCCGGCCTTCGACAGCGCGCTCTTCGCGATATCGCACGAGCTCGTGAACTTCGCCGTGCCGACCGGGTTGAACTGGAACGAGCATTCGTCCGGGTTCGCGATCACGACGATCGGCGACTTCTGCTGGGCCGCTTCGAGCGCCGGGTTCGCGTAGTGCGTGAGCGCATGGAACAGCGGGAAGTACGTGAGCGCCGCGATCAGGCAGCCGGCCATGATGATCGGCTTGCGGCCGATCTTGTCCGACAGCGAGCCGAAGAACAGGAAGAACGGTGTGCCGATCAGCAGCGCCAGCGCGATCAGGATGTTGGCGCTCGTGCCGTCCACCTTCAGCGTCTGCGTGAGGAAGAACAGCGTGTAGAACTGGCCCGTGTACCAGACCACCGCCTGACCCGCCGTCAGGCCGACCAGCGCGAGAATCACGATCTTCAGGTTCTTCCATTGACCGAACGCTTCGGTCAGCGGCGCCTTCGACGTCTTGCCTTCGGCCTTGATGCGCTCGAACGCCGGCGATTCGTGCAGTTGCAGGCGAATCCACACCGAGATCGCGAGCAGCAGGATCGACGCGATGAACGGAATGCGCCAGCCCCATACGCCGAACGCGTCTTCGCCCATCGACGTACGCACGCCGAGAATCACCAGCAGCGACAGGAAGAGGCCGAGCGTGGCCGTCGTCTGGATCCACGCGGTGTAGTAACCGCGACGGTTAGCCGGCGCATGTTCGGCGACGTAGGTCGCCGCGCCGCCGTACTCGCCGCCGAGCGCGAGCCCCTGCAACAGGCGCATCGCAATGAAGATCACCGGAGACGCAAAGCCGATGGCCGCGTAACCCGGCAGGAAGCCGACGACGAACGTCGACAGACCCATGATCACGATCGTGACGAGGAACGTGTACTTGCGGCCCACCATGTCGCCGAGCCGGCCGAACACGATCGCGCCGAACGGACGCACCGCGAAACCCGCCGCGAAACCGAGCAGCGTGAAGATGAACCCCGCGGTGGGGTTGACGCCGGAAAAGAAGCTCTTGCTGATGTAAGCAGCCAGCGAGCCGGCCAGATAGAAGTCGTACCATTCGAAAACGGTGCCGAGCGACGATGCGAAGATCACCCGCTTCTCATCGCTTGTCATCGGCGCGTGCGAGATTTGCCCGCCAACGGTTGCCATATGTCGTCTCCAATATTGATATAAGCATGCGGACCCGCCGGCAAGGCGCGCCCGTCAGCCGATTATTGGAGGCAAAACTTACTGCCTACTGACGGATTGTCTCGTAAATAAGCGCACTGCGTCCGAGGCTAAATGTGCTGTTATTCCGTCTATGTGGCGTCAACATCGTCTAATGAGATGTCAATTGCGCCAGCGGGAGGATTGCGGCGCTTGCTGGAGAACCGTCAGTTAGGGTAAGTCCCGGGCGCGTTCCAGCACGCTCAGGCTGACACGCACGAGCGTCCCCGCGAGCCGCGGCGCGGTTTGATAGACGTTGTCCTCGATGGTCAGCGTGCCGCCGTGCATCGTCGCGATCTCGCGGACGATGGCGAGACCGAGGCCGCTGCCATCGCCGTCGCGGCCGAGAATCCGGTAGAAGCGCTCGATCACCCGGCCGCGCTCGGCGGCCGGAATGCCGATGCCCGTGTCTTCCACTTCGAGATGTACGAGTCCCGCGGCCGGCTCGGGCTTTACCCGCACGGTGACGCGTCCGCCTTCCGGCGTGTAGCGGATCGCGTTGTCGAGCAGGTTCGACAGCATTTCGCGCAACATCACCAGGTTGCCGTCCACCTCGATGCGGCCGCCGTCCGGCGCGTCGATATCGTCGGGGCCTTCGTAGCCGAGGTCCATCTGGCGGGCGAGCGCGGCCTGAACCCAGTCGCGCACGGCGTTGCGCGCCACTTCCGTGATTTCGACCGGCGTGAAGATCTGCCCGGACATGCGGTTTTCCGCGCGCGCGAGCGCCAGCAACTGCGTGACGAGCCGCGCGGCGTGCTCCGAACTCGTCGCGATCTGTTCGAGCGAACGATGCACTTCCACCGACGCATCCTGCCGCAGCGCCAGCTCCGCCTGCGTGCGCAGACCGGCGAGCGGGGTCTTCATCTGATGCGCGGCGTCGGCGATAAAGCGCTTTTGCAGTTCCATGTTCTGTTCGAGGCGCGTCAGGAGATCGTTGAACGACGTCACGAGCGGCTCGATTTCCGGCGGCGCGCGTCGGGCTTCGAGCGGCGACAGGTCGTCTGGACGACGCGCGCGGATGTTCGACTGCAGCGCGTGCAGCGGCGCGAGCCCGCGCGAGAGCCCGAACCACACCAGCAGGATCGCGAGCGGCAGGATCACGAACTGCGGCAGGATCACGCCTTTGATGATGTCGTTGGCAAGCTGGCTGCGCTTGTCGAGCGTTTCGGCCACCTGCAGCAACACCGGCTGCGCACCGGGCATCTGCGGAAACTCGACGGTCGTGTACGCGACGCGGATGTCGTTGCCGCGCAGCACGTCGTCGCGAAACGCGACGATGCCCGGCTGCGGCCGGTCTTCCTCGTGCGGCAGCGGCATGTCGCGGTCGCCGCCGACCAGCTCGCCGCGCGTGCCGAGCACCTGATAGAACACGCTGTCGATGTTGTCCGTGCGCAGGAAGTCGCGGGTCGAATCGGCCAGCGACAGTTCCGCGACGCCGTTCACCGGATGAATCTGCCGCGCGAGCACGTAGGCATCGGTTTCGAGCGCGCGGTCGAACGGGCCGTTCGCGATCGATTTGGCGACGAGATAGGTGACCGCCAGACTCATCGGCCACAGTAGCAGCAGCGGCGCCAGCATCCAGTCGAGAATTTCGCCGAAGAGCGAACGCGGACGCGCCGCGGCGGCAGCCTCGCTTTCGTCGGGCGGGGCGAAGGGGTTGGCGTAGCGGGCGTCGCGGGCGTCGTCGTCGAGACTCGCGGCGGATGAATCGGGCGAGCCCGGTGGCCTCGCCCGCGCGGTGCGCGCCCGGGGCGCAGGCGCTTCGGCGTGATGCGCGGCGGCGTGCTCGCGGCGAGCGGACATGCGGTCCTACTTGAAGTAGTGGCTCGCGGGCATTGCGCCCGGAGCGGGCGCGGCGGTTGCGGCGGCTGTTGCTGAAGGCGTTGCCTGTGTTGCGGCGGTTGCGGCGGTTGCGGCGGCTACCGGGGCGGGCGCGGGCGCTGGTGCGGCCTTTTCGAGGCAGTAGCCGAGCCCGCGCACGGTGATGATGCGCACGCCGCTCGGTTCGATCTTCTTGCGCAGCCGGTGAACGTAGACCTCGATCGCGTTATTGCTGACTTCCTCGCCCCATTCGCACAGGTGATCGACGAGCTGTTCCTTCGACACCAGCCGGCCGATCCGTTGCAGCAGCACTTCCAGCAGCCCGAGTTCGCGCGCCGAAAGCTCCACTACCTGCTCGTTCACATATGCAATCCGTCCAACCTGGTCGAACGACAGCGAGCCATGTTTCACCACGGTCGGGCCGCCGCCCGCGCCGCGCCGCGTGAGCGCCCGCACCCGTGCTTCGAGTTCGTTGAGCGCGAAGGGCTTGGCCATATAGTCGTCGGCGCCGAGATCGAGGCCCTTCACCCGTTCGTCGACGCTGTCCGCAGCCGTGAGAATCAGCACCGGCATGTTCGAACTGCGCGCCCGCAGGCGCCGCAGCACCTCGAGCCCGGACATGCGCGGCAGGCCGAGATCGAGGATCAGCAGGTCGAACGTCTGCATCGAAAGGGCGGTATCGGCCTCGACGCCGTTCTTCACGTGATCGACGGCATAGGCCGACTGGCGGAGTGATCGGACGAGACCGTCCGCGAGTATGCTGTCATCTTCGGCAATGAGAATTCGCATGAGGCGTTGAGGCTCTGGCATTGCCCGCGTCGTGGTGTCGCCCGGCGCGCGGCGGTCTCCGAAACAATCGTGGTGGTTGGGCTGGCGTTGCGCATGCTTCGAAATGAATGTGCAACGCACTTGCCAAAACCACTGTTTTTTTATACAGTGTCTGCGTTTAGCGCGCCGTCCGCGAAAACGGACTTCAACCCTGCGGACCGCAACCTGCGTCAGACGCCGTTCATCATAGCAAAGGACGATTCATGGAAGAAAGCAAGAAAGGCCCGGCTGGACTGACTGCTGAAAAGAGCAAGGCTTTGGCTGCCGCGCTCGCGCAGATCGAAAAGCAGTTCGGCAAGGGGTCAGTCATGCGGCTCGGCGCGGGCGAGGTTGCCGAAGACATCCAGGTGGTCTCCACCGGATCGCTCGGCCTCGACATCGCATTGGGCGTCGGTGGTCTGCCGCGTGGTCGCGTCGTCGAAATCTACGGTCCGGAATCGTCGGGTAAAACCACGCTGACGCTGCAGGTCGTAGCCGAAATGCAGAAGCTCGGCGGCACGGCAGCGTTTATCGACGCGGAACACGCGCTCGATATCCAGTACGCGGCCAAGCTCGGCGTGAACGTGTCCGACCTGCTGGTTTCGCAGCCGGACACGGGCGAGCAGGCGCTCGAAATCGCCGATGCGCTGGTGCGCTCGGGCTCGATCGACATGATCGTGATCGACTCGGTCGCGGCACTCGTGCCGAAGGCTGAAATCGAAGGTGAAATGGGCGACTCGCTGCCGGGTCTGCAGGCACGTCTGATGTCCCAGGCGCTGCGCAAGCTCACCGGTACGATCAAGCGTACGAACTGCCTCGTGATCTTCATCAACCAGATCCGGATGAAGATCGGCGTGATGTTCGGCAACCCGGAAACCACCACGGGCGGCAACGCGCTCAAGTTCTACGCGTCGGTGCGTCTCGACATCCGTCGTATCGGCTCGATCAAGAAGAACGACGAGGTGATCGGTAACGAAACGCGCGTGAAGGTCGTCAAGAACAAGGTGGCGCCGCCGTTCCGCGAGGCGATCTTCGACATTCTTTACGGCGAAGGCATTTCGCGTCAGGGCGAAGTCATCGATCTGGGCGTGCAGGCAAAGATCGTCGACAAGGCAGGCGCGTGGTACAGCTACAGCGGCGAGCGCATTGGTCAGGGCAAGGACAACGCACGCGAATTCCTGCGTGAGAATCCGGACATCGCGCGCGAAATCGAAAACCGCATCCGCGAATCGCTGGGCGTGAACGCGATGGCAGACGTTGCCGTGGTCAGCGCCGAAATCGCGAGCGAAGACGAGTAGTCGTCGCGTGATACGCAAGGGCCGGCCTGCATCGCAGTTTGATTCGCAGCCTGAACCACGGTCTGTTCGACGTGCAGGGCAAGATGCGGACGGCCCGCATGACGACGACTCGTTCGATCCGTTCGAGTCGTTCGATGCACATGATCGCGCGGCGACAGCGCGTCGTTCGTCGGGTGCGGCTACGGCTGCATCGCGATCGGTATCCGTATCGGCGTCCGCTGGTGCCGCTGCCTCGTCCAGGGCGGCCCCAGTTTCAACCGAATCTTCAAATTCCACCCACGCCTTCGCTCCAGACTTCACGTCTGAAAGCGATCAGCCACCCGCGGAACCCACTTACTCGCGCTCGCGTCGCGCGCCGGGCGATCCGCCGCCCGCGGGCAAAGACCGCTCCGCCAACGCCAAACGCCCCGCACGCTCTCTGAAAGGGCGCGCGCTCGGCTATCTGTCGCGTCGCGAATACAGCCGCGCTGAACTGGCCCGCAAGCTCGCTCCGTTCGTCGAAGAAAACGACAACGTCGACGCGCTGCTCGACATCCTGGAAACCGAAGGCTGGCTCTCCGATTCGCGTTTCGCCGAAAGCCTGATCCACCGCCGCTCATCGCGTATGGGCGCAAGCCGCATCGTGAATGAGCTGAAGCAGCACGCGGTCGGCCAGACGTTGATCGAGGAAGCGAGTGCCCAGTTGCGCGAAACCGAACTTGCCCGCGCGCAAGGCGTCTGGCGCAAGAAATTCGGCCATATCCCCGAGACCCCTGCCGAGCGCGCGAAACAGGCGCGTTTTCTGGCCGCGCGCGGATTTTCGGGCGCAACGATCGGCAAGATCCTGAAAGGGATGGACGAAGACTGGGCCGAAGGCGGCCAATAGCCCGCAAATCGCATTTCGGGTCGCGACGCGTCGCCCCGGGCGAGGTTGCCGCAGGGTAGCCGTACACGAATAATGTCAAATACCCAGTATGCTAAAATTCGCTGGTTTCCCAATCCGGCCTTACCTCTCGCATGCCGCTTTCCCCGCCCGTCTCCCGTCAGTTGCGCCATCGCCGCGCAATATGCGCGGAAGCCTATGAGCGCGAGGACGGGCTGTGGGACATCGAGGCGTGCCTCACCGACGAAAAGCCACGCGATGTCGTGCTTGCGTCGGGCGTCCGGCCCAACGGTCTGCCGATCCATGAACTCTGGCTCCGCATTACGATCGATCGCAAGCTCAACGTCGTCGACGCCGAAGCGTCGTCCGACTGGGTGCCCTATCCGGGCATCTGCCAGACCGCCAATCCCGCCTATCGGGCCCTCATCGGGCTCAACCTGTTCAACAACTTCCGTCGCGATGCCAACCGTTTGCTGGGCGGCACCGCTGGCTGCACGCATCTCACCGAGTTGTGCGCGGTCATGCCCACGGCCGCCATCCAGGCGTTCGCGGGCGATGTCTGGAACACGAACAGCGGCGCGCCCGGCGAGAAAGCAGAGGCGCGTCCGGCCAGCGGCGCCAGCGGACATGCATCCGCGGATGAGCGGGCCGGCAGGCCGGCAAGGGAATCAACCGACAAACCGCCTTTCCAGCTCGGTCGCTGCCATGCGCTGCGATTCGACGGTGAAGCGGTGCAGCAGTTTTATCCGCGCTGGTACGGCCGCGCGCCGCGAGCAGAGGAGCGCGCGGAAGGTGCATCCGACGGACAAGCCGCGCGAGCGGCGCGTCGTTGAACAGCGATAAAAGCGGAAACGAAGTTCAATCCAACTCTCAGACTGAAGGGAATCACGCATGAAGATTCACGAGTACCAGGGTAAGGAAATCCTGCGGAAATTCGGCGTCGCGGTACCGCGCGGCAAGCCGGTCTTCTCGGTGGATGATGCGGTCAAGGCCGCGGAAGAGCTCGGCGGCCCGGTTTGGGTCGTGAAGGCTCAGATCCACGCGGGCGGCCGTGGCAAGGGCGGCGGCGTGAAGGTTGCCAAAACGCTGGAACAGGTTCGCGAATACTCGAACCAGATCCTCGGCATGCAGCTCGTCACGCACCAGACCGGCCCGGAAGGCCAGAAGGTGAATCGTCTGCTGATCGAAGAAGGCGCTGACATCAAGAAGGAACTGTATGTCGGCCTCGTGATCGATCGCGTTACGCAGAAGATCGTCGTGATGGCATCGAGCGAAGGCGGCATGGACGTCGAGGAAGTCGCGGAAAAGACGCCCGAGCTGATCCACAAGATTGCGGTCGACCCGTCGACCGGTCTGAAAGACGCCGAAGCCGACGAGCTCGCCACGAAGATCGGCGTGCCCGCCGCTTCGCTGCCGCAAGCACGCGCGATCCTGCAGGGCCTCTACAAGGCGTTCTGGGAAACCGACGCATCGCTCGCCGAAATCAACCCGCTGATCCTGACCGGCGACGGCAAGGTCATCGCGCTCGATGCCAAGTTCAATTTCGATTCGAACGCACTGTTCCGTCATCCGGAAATCGTCGCGTATCGCGATCTGGACGAAGAAGATCCGGCTGAAGTCGAAGCATCGAAGTTCGACCTCGCGTACATCTCGCTCGACGGCAACATCGGCTGTCTCGTGAACGGCGCCGGTCTGGCCATGGCAACCATGGACACGATCAAGCTGTTCGGCGGCGAACCGGCGAACTTCCTCGACGTGGGCGGTGGCGCCACGACTGAGAAGGTCACGGAAGCCTTCAAGATCATGCTGAAGAACCCGAACCTGACGGCGATTCTCGTGAACATCTTCGGCGGCATCATGCGTTGCGACGTGATCGCCGAAGGCGTGATCGCGGCTTCGAAGGCTGTCTCGCTGAAGGTGCCGCTCGTGGTCCGCATGAAGGGCACGAACGAAGACCTCGGCAAGAAGATGCTCGCTGAATCCGGCCTGCCGATCATCGCGGCGGACAGCATGGAAGAAGCTGCGCAGAAGGTCGTCGCGGCCGCTGCGGGCAAGGCGTAAGCCACCCCGGCGCTCATCACGGATTACGAATGGCGGCGCGCATGCGGCGCGGGCGAAGAACATCCTGCTCACGCGCTTGCGGCGCCAGACGAACAGAGGTCAATACATGTCGATTCTGATCAACAAAGACACCAAGGTCATCACGCAGGGCATTACCGGCAAGACCGGTCAGTTCCACACGCGCGCCTGCCGTGAATACGCAAACGGCCGCGAAGCGTACGTCGCGGGTGTGAACCCGAAAAAGGCCGGCGAAGATTTCGAAGGCATTCCGATCTACGCAAGCGTCGCCGAAGCCAAGGCTGAAACGGGCGCGACCGTGTCGGTCATCTACGTTCCGCCGGCAGGCGCCGCCGCCGCGATCTGGGAAGCCGTCGAGGCCGACCTGGATCTCGCGATCTGTATCACGGAAGGCATTCCCGTCCGTGACATGATCGAGCTCAAGGCACGCATGCGCGCAAAGAACAGCAAGACGCTGCTGCTCGGGCCGAACTGCCCCGGCACGATCACGCCGGACGAGCT
>CALFSF010000489.1 GCA_937917025.1 uncultured Paraburkholderia sp. | reverse complement strand
GTCGATCAGGCCGATATCCGGCGTCGGCAGTCCGGGGACCGCGACGACCGTGTATTCGTGACCTTTCGCGACGTCGGA
This sequence comes from uncultured Paraburkholderia sp., assembly GCA_937917025.1. GTDB lineage: Bacteria > Pseudomonadota > Gammaproteobacteria > Burkholderiales > Burkholderiaceae > Paraburkholderia. Next base: position 4,089 of record CALFSF010000489.1, on the reverse strand, counting down.
AAACGAGCCGCTTGCCAGCGCTGTCGTCGTGCCAGTCGCCGCATATGCCACTGATGTTTGTCCGGTGTTGATGTTCGCGAAATTCGTCACACCTTTGTAGGTGATCCCGGTTTGCAGCGCCGCGCCGTTCACGAGAAAGTCGAGCGTCGGGCCGCCTGGGATGGCGTGAATGAAGTGAATAACCGGGTTCGTCAACCCGAGCTCTTTGCCTACGTCGTGGGTACTGCCACCACACGCCGACAGGATCGAGGCCGCGCCCATCAGCGCCGCCATGGTTCGGATAAGCTTCATGTTCTCCACCTCTCACAAATGGCATTGAGCCGTTAATTTGTGGTCGCCGTTGTCTGCTGACGCCGGTTTCGCCGATCGTTGAAATGGCGTCATGCAGGACCTCACCTGAACGCGGGCGGCCTTTCATATCCCTGGCGGACGTGCCCTCTCCCGACACGATGTCCGCATCTCCCGGACGATCCAGTTGAGCAATCGGTGTGCCTCGGGTCGCCCCAAAAGCGATTGCCGCAACGAAAAAGCCCCGCGATTCAATGCTTTCGCGGGGCTGGAATGTGTCCTCGATAGTTTTGCGGCATCGCACATGCATCGCCGTGGATCGCTCGCCGGCATCCCGACTTTACAAGCGGCCTGCATGTCTTACCGCCATCGGCTCGCACCGCCCGATCTCGAAAGACCGGTTCTGGCATGACTCAAATGGGCGACGAGACTGGACGCGGCGCGTGCAATCCGCGAAGGCGCGGAAGTCGCGGCGCGTCTTTAAATGAGGCTGGCTTCGGCTTCAGTCGTCCGGCGCCTGACTGCGCCAGACCCGACACGCGAGTGAGAGGACCGCTCAGGCGACGCCGCGTCGGCGCGAATCGAACCAGAACGACAGGCCGACGCTCGCCAGGATCACCGCGGTCGCGACCACGGTCGAGTGCGTCACGGGCTCGCCGAGCAGCATTGCGCCCAGCGCGACCGCGACGACCGGATTCACATACATGCAACTGCTCGCGATGATCGGGCTCGTGTGGCGGATCAGATAGCCATACGCGACGTACGCGGCCATCGTACCGATCAGCATCAGATACAGAAACGCGACCGCCGGCAGGAAGTGCAGCGCCTGCATCCGCTCGCCGGCCAGCCACGCGACGAGCGTCGCCATTGCGCCGCCGAGGCCGATCTGTAGCGCTGTCGACAGAAACAGGTCGGACGGCAGTTTCAGCCGTCCGGCCAGATGCGCGCCGCCCGCCCAGAAGAGCGCGCCGCAAAGAATCGCGAGGCTGCCGCCCGCCGATCCCGGCGACGTATCGCCGTGACTCAGGATCGCGATGCCGGCGAGACCGAGACCGATCGCGAACCATTCGCCCCTGCCGATCTTGCGGCCCGCGAGCGCCGCGATCACGGTCGCGAAGAGTGGCACGGTGGCGACCATGACGGCGGCCGTGCCGGTGCCGACCGTTCGCATCCCGTAGGCCAGCATGCCGCTCGACAGGCCCACCAGCATCGTGCCGACGAGCCCGGCGTTGCGGACTTCCGCCGCCGTCGGCGGGACCGGCTGGCGACGCACCGCGAAAACAAAGAGGCCAATGCCCGCGAACAGGTTGCGCAGCCCCGAGAGCAGCAGCGGCGGGAACGAGCCGAGCGCCACATGCACGGCGAGGTACGTCGAACCCCACACAATATAGACGACCGTCAGCGCCAGCGCGATGCGGCCTTGAGGTGACTTCGGTGCGCGAAACGGAAAAGCTTCAGGAAACTGGAACGACATGCGCTCAACCCGGCCACGCCGATGATCGCGGCAGCCGCGAGGTGGCTGCATGGGAGCGCGCGGGCGTGCGCCGCCCGGAAAAGGCGGATGGGCGACTGAAGCAGGACGACATGGGAGCAGTGCGACAGGAAACGTTTACTGGCTGAAAATGGGCCGACTCGATATGCAAGCGTGCAGATCGAGCGTGGACCGAGCCCGCGTTCAGCGGGCGTCGGCAGCATTATGCAATACCGCTGGCCTGTCTCACCGAATGCAAATGTAAATAATCAATGCAATCATAAAAAACCGGGCCCGCGTGAACGGGTCCGGTTCCTGTTACCTGATATGAAGCGCGGCGCGGCTGCCGCGTGCGCGCGTCAGTTCGCCATTGCGCCCGATGCCTCGTGCTTCATGCCCATCGAGCCGCTGCCCTTTTTCATCTTGCTGTGGCTCATCTTGTCTTTCGACATGGAATCCTTCGACATCGTGTCCTTCGACATCGAATCGTGCGACATCGCGCCGTTGGCCATCGCGCCGCTCGCCTGCTGCGCGAACGCCGACGTGCCGCCAGCGAGGGATACGATTGCCAGTACCGCGATTGCGAGCTTTTTCATGAGATCACTCCGTTTTGTTATCAAAGGTTGAACCGGCGTGTGCCGGGTATTTCCGAAGCTTCTGCCGTCCGGGGTCATGCCGTGCTGTCCATCCGCAAACCTCTGCAAGCCCGCATGGATGACCCGCGCGCGTCAGGAGCCTCCGAACCAGTTGTAGCCCTGATTGACCCAGTAGCCACCCGGATACGTATTCGTCACGAACATCTCGACGATGTGCTTCGGGTTCTTGTAGCCAAGCTTGGTGGGCATTCGCAGCTTCATCGGGAAGCCGTATTCCGGCGGCAGCCGCTGGCCGTCATACTCGAACGTGAGCAGCGTCTGCGGATGAAGCGCCGTCGGCATGTCGATGCTTTCGAAGTAGTTGTCCGCGCATTTGAAGCCGACGTATTTCGCCGAGGTGTCCGCGCCCACGCGTCGCAGGAAATCGCCGAACGGCGTGCCGCCCCAGCGGCCAATCGCGCTCCACCCTTCCACGCAGATGTGGCGCGTGATCTGCTCGGCGTGCGGCAATGCGTAGAGCTCGGGCAGCGTCCACGTCTTCTTGCCGGTGATGAGGCCGCCCAGCTGGAGCCTGTAGCTCGACGCGTCGACTTCGGGCACCTCGTCGATGTCGTAGAACGCGTTGAACGGAAACGGCCGCGTGATCTGCGCTTCGGTGTAGGTGGGCGCCATCTGCTTCGGATCGAAAATAAACGCCTGCGCGCGGTCGTTCAGACGCGACACGGCGGTGAGAAACGTGTTCACCGAATCGTTGTCGGTGATCGAGCAGCCGGTCAGCATCGTGAGGCCGCCCAGCGTCAGGAGCCGCTTGCCGAAGAGGCGCCGTGACGGCAGCGCCAGCTCGCGGCGCGCGTCGATCAGGATCGATTCGCGGTCGAGTTCGATCGCGGGCTTGCGTTCCGGCTTCATGATCTGGACCTCCCCTCGCGACCACGCAGCATCGTGAGCAGCGAGCGCGGCACGAGCGCGACCATCGCGACGTGCACGACGATGAACGCGGCCATCAGCGACATCGCGGTGAAATGGACAATGCGTGCGGTGTCGTAGCCGCCCATCAGTTCGCGCAGCAGCGGGAACTGCACCGACTTCCAGATCGCGAGGCCCGACAGCACGAGCACGATCAGGTCGCCAGTCACGAACAGGTACGCGCATTTCTGCACGGCGTTGTACTGACGCAGATCGGCGTGCGAGAGCTTGCCGGTGAGCGCGGCCACGAGATCGCCGACGATCGCGCGCAGCGAGAGCGGCAGGAACTTGTGCCAGAAACGCCCGGTCGCGAGATTGAGCGCGAGATACACGAGACCGTTGAAGACCAGCAGCCACATCGCGGCGAAATGCCATTGCAGCGCGCCGCCGAGCCAGCCGCCGAGCGTCAGCGACGGCGGAAACATGAACGCCGGAAAAATCGGCGACGCATCGTAGATGCGCCAGCCCGACAGCATCATGACGATCGCGGCGAGCGCATTGAGCCAGTGCGTGACGCGCACCCAGGCCGGATGTATCGCGCCGTTCGCGGGCGCGGCCGGTGGCGCGACGTTGGCGTGAAGACGGGACATATGCATCGAACGCTCCTCGGTTTCTGCGATGAGAGACGCGACAGTTCAGCGGCAGGCGGCGAGATCGGCCACCTGAAGCACATCGCCAGTCGCGGCATTCTCAACGAACGCCACCACGCCGAATTTATTCCCGGACGCGGACATATTTGTGCCGCCACTGGCCTCGGAACCGGAACCG
>CALFSF010000488.1 GCA_937917025.1 uncultured Paraburkholderia sp. | reverse complement strand
GCGAGCGCGCGCAGTCCGTCGAGCTGGGGGATGCGGCGGGAATGAGAAGGCGAGGCTGGCTGTACGCTTGCTGTCATGAGCCATCCGGAAAAGGGCGCGTTGTAAGCCGCACGCATGCAAGTGCAATCGGTGCGCAACGGCAGGTGCCATTCATTCTAGGGAAAATAAACTGATGCAAAAACGAATGCGGGACCGATAAACCGAAACAAAAGAATCAGAATGTAATCAACCTGACCGGAGATGAGGTTTTCATGCGGATCCATTCACTGAATGCAACCCGGCGCGCGCATGAAGACGCGCGGTCTTGCGGAAAAAACGGCCGTTTTATGACGGCTCTCCTTGCATGTCGGTTACATGACCCGATTCGCGCGCGCAAATCGGACAGAACGGATATCGGCGAATATTCGCTGAATATTTTTGAATTATTTTCGATTTTTATCGGCGCGAATTTCCCGCGTAAGGTGAACCGGTGGAAACAACCTGCTTCGATCGCGCGCGACCTGCGCCGTGAACGGCGCCTGACCGGAGGATCTGTATTGCCGCGTTCACTGTCTGCCTCGCTCTCCGCTGGCTCCGTGGCAAAGCGCCTGTGCGCGCTGCTCTTCTGGGTCTCGCTGGCATCGTGCCCGCTGCATGCTGAAAACGTGCTGAACGTGAAGACGTCGTGGATCGGCAACACGTTCGGTTTCGGCAACGGCACGTGGATGCAGATCGACATCGCCGCGATCGCCGTGTCGCCCGACGGCAAGGTGTACACGAACACGATCTGGGACGAGAGCGGCGCCGAGGCGAGCATCTATCAGAACGGCAAGGTGCTCGGCGTGGCGGGCGACACGCACGGCTGGGGCAACCTGGGCGGCACGGCCGTCGCGATCAATCACAAGTACGAGTTTCTGGCGGTCTCGGTCGGCAATGAACGCGGCCATCTGGTTTCGCCCGGCGTGTGGCCGGAGAAGGGCAAGCAGTGGTACGGCGTGACGCGTCGCGAGATCGCCGATCCGAAACGCAGCGCGCCGTTTCACAGCGGCGCGAACGTATCGATCGCGCTCGATCCGCGCGCGCGGCTCGCGGCCAGCTTTCTGATGGTGAACGAAGTGCCTTCCGACCAGAAGGCGGAAATCGACGGGCTCGCCGCGAGCGACACGACGCTCTACGTGGCGAACACCGCGCGGGACCGCATCGAGGTCTACGACGCCGAATCGATGCTGCAGAAAACGACGTGGAGCGTGCCGGAACCGGGCCGTATCGCCCTCGCGCCGGACGGAACACTCTGGGTATTGAGCGGCCCGCGCGGCGACCGTACGCGGCGCGTGGTGCATTACACGGCCGCCGGGCAGCGTCTGAACGACACGCTGCCGCTGCCGGACGACACGGTGGTCGCGGACGTCGCGGTCGACGGCCAGGGCCGCGTGCTGGTGGCCGACAACGGTCCGCGTCAGCAGGTGCTGTTTTTCAGCCGGACGAATGGCCGCTATACGATGAGCGGCACGCTCGGCGAACGCGGTGGAATCTTCTCCGGCGTTTCCGGCAGACCGGGGCCGCAGCGTTTCAACGGCCTGACGGGCGTGGGCGTCGATGCGCGCGGCAACGTGTATGTGTCGTGCAATGGTGTCGGCCCGACAAGCAAGGTGATCGGCGCGAATCTGGGTGCGACGCTCGAAAGCTACGCGCCGGATGGGCGCCAGCTGTGGCAGTTGCAGGGGCTGCTGTTCGTCGACGGCGCGTGGATGGATCCGTCGCGGCCCGACAGCGTCTATACCGGCAACAAGCGGTTCGAACTCGATCTGTCGAAGCCGGCGGGACAGGACTGGAAATATGTGGGCTTTCTGTCGAACCGCTTCAAGTATCCGGAAGACCCGGTGTTTACCGTCGCCGAGTGGCCGGGTCTGCCGATCGCGCGCAGGTTGAAGGGGCATACGTTCCTGTTTCTGACGGACATGTACGCGGATCACATCAAGATCTATCGCTTCGACGCGGCGCACGATGGCGAGACGGCGATTCCGTCGGGCTTCATCGCCGGGAGCGCGAAGGCCGTCGAACACATACCGAATGCGCCGCCGGGCGGCGACTGGCTCTGGCGCGATACGAACGGTAACGGCCGCTTCGATGCGAACGAGTTCTCGCCGAACAACACCGGCGCAAAACTGCCGGGCGGGTGGGGCTGGTGGGTCGATTCAGCCGGCGACATCTGGCGCGCACGCGACACGAAGGGCATTTTCCGCCTGCATTTCGGCGGGCTCGATGCGAAGGGCAACCCGATCTACGCATGGTCGAACATGACCACGTATCCGGTGCCCGCGCCGTTCACGGAATTGCGCCGCGCTGTGTATGACGCGGACACCGACACGATGTACGCGTCCGGCTATACGGCCGGTCTCGGTGTGGACCGGGCGTTCTGGAAGGAAGCGGGCCGCGTGCTGGTGCGCTACGACAAGTGGTCGTCGGGCAAGCCGGTGCAACGCTACGCGATCACGCTGCCATGGGAAACGAAGACACGGCCGATCGCGACGATCATGGGCTTCGCGGTCGAAGGCCAGTACATTTTCGCCGTCGAACCCTTTGCGACCGTTCACGTGTACGACAAGGACACCGGCCGCGAAGTGGGCGTGTTCCGGCCCGGTCCGGAAGTGGGCCGCGCGTCGGGCTGGGTCGACGTGCCGAACGGCATCAGCGCATTCAGGCGCGGCGATGGCGAATACCTGATCTTCGTCGAGGAAGACGCACGCGGCAAGGTGTTGATGTATCGCTGGAAGCCCGCCTGACACGAAAGTGTTTTAAAGCCTTTTTCAGGGCATTTTCTTCGCACCCGAGCGGATTATTTTCCTGGCGTGTAACACCGCCAGGTGCCATTTTTTACGTGTTTTACTCGAAGCATCTCCCGGTGCGCCGGCGGCGGACGCAATACCGACTCAAAGGCATCTGATGGAAAAAGGCATCCTCAAGAACGTAGCGATCAATTTTTGCGGGCTGGTGCTGCCGACTTTCGTTTCGCTCGTGACGGTGCCTGCCTACATCAAGGCGCTCGGTGTGGAACGCTACGGTGTGATCAGTCTCGTATGGACGCTGATCGGCTACTTCGGGATTCTCGATCTGGGCATGAGCATGGCCGCGCAGAATCACATCTCGAAGGCGCGCGCGTCGAACGACGACGAAGAATGCGCGCGGGTGTTCTGGAGCGCGTTCTGGCTCAACCTCGGCACCGGCATCATCGGCGGCCTCGTGATCTACTTCGGCGCGTTCATCTACACCGCGTATTTCACGCGCGTGTCGCCGGCGTTGCAGCACGAGGTGTATATGGCGCTGCCATGGCTCGCCATCGCGATTCCGATTGCCAACGTCTCGTGGGTGTTCGCAGGTTCGATCAACGGCGCGGAACGCTTTGGCATCTACAACACGAACCAGACGATCGGCACGTTCCTGTTCCAGCTGCTGCCGAGGTTCTCCTTGCGGCGCGAGATCACCGTCAGCGGTTGCGAGGGATCGTCGGCGCTCACGAACCGCACTTCGCTCGTCGC
>CALFSF010000487.1 GCA_937917025.1 uncultured Paraburkholderia sp. | reverse complement strand
TTAAAGCATCTCCATGTCTGGCCCGGGAACCTATGGGAGGGGATGCTCGTCGATACGGGGCGAAACGGAAATTTCCTCACGGGCATGCCGCGAAGTCGGCGCGGGAAAGGCCTGGCACTGCGGGGAAGATTACCTGCTGCGATGCATTTCCCGTCGCCAGGCAAATTCGTTGCGCGCTCAACGTGTTACCCCGCCTGTCAGAACGTTCTCCACAGGCTCATCAACATAATCTGGGGATAACACCACCCGTACACGGTCAATTCCCCGCCACACCTTCAGCATCAGGCTTCACTCGCGCACCGGATTCCCCATCGCCTGAAAGAGCGCCGCCGTATCGCCGAGCCGCGCGCCCGTATAACGGATCTCATCGAGCTGCGCGTTGCGATACTGCTGCTCGCCTGATCGCACCGACGCCTCCGGCACGGCGCCTAACCGGTAACGCGCCGACGTTTCATCGAAGATCCCACGTGCCGAGCGCGCCGCGAAGTTCGCCGCATCGAGCGCCTGCGCGTCGTGTTCGAGCGCGGCGAGCGTATCGGCGACGTTCTGGAATGCGGCGAGCACCGTCTGTTTGTATTGCGCGGTCGCGGCGTCGTAAGAATCGACTGCCGCGCGACGCTGCGCGAGCAACGCGCCGCCATGGAAGATCGGTTGCGACAGCGACGCGCCAATGCTCCAGATCGCGCCCGCACCCGACAGCGCCACCGGCCAGCTAAACCCACCCTGTCCCATCGACGCGGTAAGCGACAAACTCGGAAACATCTGCGCAGTGGCCACGCCCACATCAGCGGCGGCGGCCTTCAACGTGGCATCCGCGGCCTCTATGTCCGGCCGCGACTTCAGCAGATCCGACGGCACCGAAACCGGCACCTGTTCGGGCACGTGAATACGCGCGAGGTCGAGATCGGCTGGCGCGGCATCGGGCGTGCGACCGAGCAGCACGGCGAGCGCGTGACGCGTCGTCGTCCATTGCTGGCGCAGACCCGGCAGGCTCGCCGCGAGCGACGCCGCGCTCTGTTGCGCACCGAGCGCATCGCTGTGCGACACCGCGCCGAGATCGTAGCGGCGCACGGTATCGCGTGCCTGTGCGTTGGCGAGCGTCACGAGCCGCTCCGTGGCGTCGATCTGCGCGCGCAACGTCGCCGATGCAATCGCCGCGGACACGATATTGGCCGCCAGCGCCCGGCGCGCCGCGTCGAACTGATATGCCTGCACGTTCACGCGCGCGGCGAGCGCGGCGTTTTCGAGCCGCGCGGCGCCAAAAATGTCGAACGTGTAATGCGCCTGCAACTGACCGACAAACACGTCGTACAGAAACGTGTTCGGGCCGGCTTCCGGAATCGCCAGCGCGCGCTCGCGCGTCGCCTGGCCGCCCGCGTCGATCGACGGCAGCAGCGAGCTGCCGATCTGCGCGCGCAACTGCTCGCGCGCGGCAGCCAGACTGCGGTCCGTGGCGGCGAGCGTCGGGCTGTTGCGCAGGCCTTCGTCGACGAGCGCGTTCAGCTCGTCCGACCGAAACTGCTTCCACCATTCGGGCACGGCCTTCGCGCCGACCACGAACTGCTGCGTGACGCCCTGGGCGGGCACGGTCTGCGTCGGCTGCACCTCGGCGCCGTAATGCTCCGGCTCGGGCATCGCGGGCGGCTCGCCATTGGGGCCAAACGAGCAGGCCGCGAGCGCGAACAGCGTGAGCGCGCCGGCCGCCGTCCGCGTGATGCCATACGTGGAAAAAACATGGGCCATGATCAGACTCCCGGTTGCGCAGGCGAGGGCGACGCCGGCTCGCGCTCGTCGTTGCGCACCCTGAACGACGTTGCATAGAGCGCCGGCAGATAGAAGAGCGTCAGCACCGTGGCGCTCGTGATCCCGCCCATCAGCGCGGTTGCCATCGGCCCGAAGAAGTTCGACCGCAGCAGCGGAATCAGCGCGAGCACCGCAGCGGCCGCGGTCAGCGTGATCGGCCGGAAACGGCGCACGGTCGCGCCGACGATCGCGTCGAAACGCTTGTATCCGGCGGCGATATCCTGCTCGATCTGGTCGACGAGAATCACCGAGTTGCGCATGATGATGCCGAACATCGCGATCACGCCGAGCATCGCGACGAAGCCGAACGGCTTGCCGAACAGCAGCAGCGTCGCGACCACGCCGATCAGCCCGAGCGGCGCGGTCAGCACGACCATCAGCACGCGCGCGATGCTTTGCAGCTGGATCATCAGCAGCGTCAGCACGGCGATGACCATGATCGGCATCTGCGCGTTAATCGACGTCTGGCCCTTGCCGCTTTCTTCCACCGAACCGCCGACCTCGATGCGAT
>CALFSF010000486.1 GCA_937917025.1 uncultured Paraburkholderia sp. | reverse complement strand
AGCGCGTTGCGGCTCGCGCACGAGCAGGGGCCACAGTCCGGACGTCGTCAGCGCCTGACACACGGTGTTGGCGATCGACAGCATCGTGGTGCCGAATCCGGCGATAAAGATCAACAGGATATTCACCAGCAATTGACGTGGTGTAAGCGCGATGTCCTGCGCGGCCGGACACGTTGATGTCGACGAACCGGATTCCAGCAGCGCGCGCACCGCGGGCAGATGCGTTTCGAGTTCGCGCAGCCAGTCAATCGTCTGCTCCACCCGCTCGACGCGCGCGCGCGGCGCGAGCGGCGCGGCGCTGATCAGTTGGATCGCGGCGAGCGACCGGTCGATGAAAGCGGGCGCATGCTCGACATCGATGCCGAGCAGACGGCAGGCGGTCATCGCGGGTAAATGCCGCGCAATATGTTCGACGATATCGAAGCGTCCAGTGTCGGGAATGCGCGCGGCGAGCGTCGCGAGATCGCTCTGGATACTGTCGCGCAATGCCACGAGTCGCGCTTTCGAAAATAGCGGCGCAAACGCTTTGCGCAGCCGCTCGTGCATCGGCTGGACCTCGAACAGCATCATGTCGAGCATGCCCGCTTCGTCGATCATCGCGCCGTGCTCGAACAGCGGCGAACGGTTCGACAGATCGGGATGATTCAGCACCGCGCGAGCAAGCCGGTAGTTGCCGACGATCCACGCCCCGCTCGGATCGCGATAGGCCGCTTCGTGCGGCAACCGGTTGTAGAACCCTTCGCGGTCGTCGGCGGGGTCCATCAGCAAGGTATAGAGGGTCTTGCGGACGATCGTCTCGTCTGGCATAGGCAACATGGCGGTCTCGTGGTGGGCGAAGTGGGCGGAGCGTCGAGCGGTGGCGGTGTGCGTCCGCGCCCGCCGGACCGCGTCACTATCGCGCGGCGCGAGACTCGCCGCCCCGCGCGACGCGAAGCGCCGCGCGGCCCCCCGCAGCGGCTACGCGCACCTGCGCCTCCGTTTTCGTGTGCGTCTTCGCATCAATGGCGTGTCAGGCTCACCATCGCGTCGCCCCATTGCTTGAAGATCTGCGCAATCGACTGGATCACGCTGATGAAGGTCTCGGCCATCATCGACACCACGCCGAACCCGCCTTGAATCGAGTTTTGCCACGGCCTGAAGCGCGACGCCCACGGCCCGCGCGCCCGGTCGATACGACGCATGCCGGGTTGCTGGAAGCCCGGCCGTTGCATGCCGGGATTCTGCTGGAACGCGTCGTCGCTCCATCGACCGTTTTGCGTGCTTGTCGTGCCCGAGGTATGCGACTGGCCGTCGAAGTCGGTCGTCGGGGTGGTGCTTCGGGTCGGCGTGCCGTGGAAGTGCATCGGCGGCTCGCGCAACATGTCGTCGACGCCGAAACCATCGTCGGATTCCGCGCGCAGCGGCATGTATTCCGACGGCCTGACCGGACGCGGCGCGTTCATGCGGGGACTGCCGCCGGTACGTCTGGCGAAGCTCTCGTCGGGCACCTCTTCCATATACGCGCCGCGCGGCGCAAACAGCAGCGATGGCGACGCCGGCCCGACATACCAGGCCGGCGTCGCGCCGCTCGTCGGTGAGCGCATTGGCGCGTCCGTCATCGGACCCGACATGCTGCGGCTGCGTTGCAGCCGCGACGACTGAGCGTTCCTCGGCAAGCCGTCGAACCACGCGTTCTGGGCCATCTGCGACGACGTGACCGCGTGCTGGCTACCGGCGTCATCGTCGTCGCTCTCGTGATCGTGCAAGTCGATTAACGGTGATTTCCCGCTACGTACGGCTTCGTTCCCGGTGGGCGGCATGGCGCTATATCTCCTGAAAAAGGTGGACCGCCACGCGCGAGAGAGCGCGGCGCCCGCAAACGATCCGTTTATATCCCGCAAAGCGCGGCACGCGCGGTGGCGTGCGAAGCGGCACACCACCGCGCGAAGCCCGGCGCGACCCCTGCCGCGCGTCGCCGGGTGCCGACCGAAGCCATCAGCGCGAATCCGAAGCGGTTCGCCCGAACCGCACGTCCGAGTCTCGACGCGGCGAGCCGGCGCGGCTAATTTCCGCTTCGTCGCGAGCCGGAACGTACCGACGCTTCGCTGCGACGACTCGCCCCGGCACTGACCGGCGTCTTTCGATTCCACGGAGGTCGACCATGGATGAACCTTTATTCGTCGCGGCGCGCCCGCCCGGCGACGTATTCCACCTGCGCGGCAAGGCGCGACGCTATCGCTGGTGCGTGCTGTCCGTGCTGCTGTTCGCGGCGTTGTGGTGCGTCAGCGAACTCGCGCTGGCCGACTGTTTCGATACCGCCGCGTCGTATCACGGCGTCAATCCGCTGATCCTGCGCGCGATCGCGGCAGTCGAATCGCACGGCAACCCCCAGGCGATCCATCACAACCGGAACGGCACGACGGATATCGGAGAACTGCAAATCAACTCGATCCATCTGCGCGAACTCGCGGCCTTCGGCATCCGCGCGAAAGACCTGCTCGACGAATGCGTGAACGTCTATGTCGCCGCGTGGCATCTGAAAAAGCAGATGCTCGCGTTCGGCAACACGTGGGATGCGGTCGGCGCCTATCATTCGCGCAATCCTCGCCTGCGCGACGAGTACGCGAAGCTGGTGAAGGCGAAGCTCGAAGAGACCGGCCCGATCGTCGAGGACGGAGGCGGCCAGTGAGCGACACTGTCGAACGGATGGTTCGTGTTTCGAAGCGATACCGGGCGAGCGCGATGGAGCGTGCGGAACCCTTCGCGATTCCCGGTCAACGTGCTGTCACTGTCTGGCTGACGGGGATGAGCGGGGCGGGCAAATCGAGGCTCGCCGCGTAGCTGCGGACCGCCGTGGGCGCGCACGCCCGGTGCTGCGCGACGCTCGACGGGGATGCGCTACGCCACGGCGTGAGCCGCGATCTCGGCTTCACGCCCGGCGACCGGACCGAGAACGTGCGCCGCGCCGCCGAGCTGGCGCGTCTGCTCAACGATCAGGGGCTGGTCGTCATCGCCGCGCTGATCACGCCATACCGGCACGAGCGGGCGCTGGCGCGATCGATCGTCGGTGCTTCGCGCTTCGTCGAAGTGTTCGTCAGCACGCCGGTTGCGCTGTGCGAGGCCCGCGATCCGAAAGGTCTGTACCGCCGCGCGCGGGCAGGCGACCTCACGGGTTTCACCGGCGTCGACGCGCCATACGAGCGGCCGACCTCGCCGTCGATGGTGGTCGATACCGGTGGACGCACGCCCGAACAGTGTATCGACGCGCTGCTGCCGCGCCTGTTGCCGATGATCGTGCGGCCCGTGCGCGGCGGCCGTTAGCGGTCCGGCGTGCATCCTCATTTCTCTCTTTTTTCACAGTCTGATTTTCCATGACACAACTTCTGTTGAGCTTCTGTTACGCGAAGCCGTCGGGACATGTGCTCGCGCGCATGGACGTCGAGACGGATGCATTCGAATGGGTCGATCTCGGCGACGTCGCGGCGCGCGTCACCGGCGCGACCGGCCTGTGCCAGGTCGGCGAGCGGTATTTCGCGGCGTTGCAGATCCGCGTGCCGGGCACCGTCGGCACCTTGCTCGCCGAACTCGACGGCGCGGCGCGGATCCGGCGCGTCGCGCGGCTCGAACCGGTGCTCGACGCGCATTCGCTGCTGCACTGGAACGACGAACTGCTGATCGTAAGCAGCGGCACCAATCAGGTGTTCGCGGTCGACTGGCCACACGACGGGGCGCCGCGCATTCGCGTGTTCTTCGAGCGCGATCCCGGCGCGGACACGCTGCATATGAACTCATTGCGGACATTTGGCGGTCAAGTGTAT
>CALFSF010000485.1 GCA_937917025.1 uncultured Paraburkholderia sp. | reverse complement strand
AACTACACGGACAAGGACGGCAACGCGCAAGTGCTCGAAGCCGACCGCCTGATCGTGTCGGTTGGCCGCGTGCCGAACACCGACAACCTCGGCCTCGAAGCGATCGGCCTGAAGGCCAACGAGCGCGGCTTCATCGACGTGGACGATCACTGCCGCACGGCGGTGCCGAACGTCTACGCGATCGGCGACGTGGTGCGCGGCCCGATGCTCGCGCACAAGGCCGAAGACGAAGGCGTGCTGGTCGCTGAGGTGATCGACGGCCAGAAGCCGCACATCGACTACAACTGCATTCCGTGGGTGATCTACACCGAACCGGAAATCGCGTGGGTCGGCAAGACGGAGCAGCAGCTGAAGGCCGAAGGCCGCGAAGTCAGGACGGGCCAGTTTCCGTTCATGGCGAATGGCCGCGCGCTCGGCATCAACAAGGCGGACGGTTTCGTCAAGATGATCGCCGACGCGAAGACCGACGAGCTGCTCGGCGTGCATATCATCTCGGCAAACGCATCGGATCTGATCGCGGAAGCCGTGGTGGCGATGGAATTCAAGGCCGCGTCGGAAGACCTCGGCCGCATCTGCCATCCGCACCCGTCGCTGTCCGAAGTGATGCGCGAAGCTGCGCTGGCTGTCGATAAACGCGCGCTGAACATGTAATGCATGCGGTCGGCTGACCGCACCTTGCATCGCACTCCGAAGGCGGGCGGGTTCAAACCCCTCCGCCTTTCTTTTTTGCTGCAACACCATGAACGTCACCGAATACTACGAAAAAGAACTGCAGACGCGCGGCTATCAATCGGACCCGGCACAACGCGCGGCGGTCGACCGTCTGCAGCGGTGCTTTGACGAATGGACCGACTACAAGTCGCGCCGCTCGAACGCGTTCAAGAAGCTGATCATCCATCCGGACCTGCCGCGCGGCGTCTACATGTGGGGCGGCGTGGGGCGCGGCAAGAGCTTCCTGATGGACAGCTTTTTCATGATCGTGCCGGTGCAGCGCAAGACGCGTCTGCATTTCCACGAGTTCATGCGAGAAGTGCATCGCGAACTCGAAGACCTGAAAGGGCAGGCCGATCCGCTCGACGAACTCGCGCGACGCATCGCGAAGCGTTACCGGCTGATCTGTTTCGACGAATTCCACGTCTCCGATATCGCGGACGCGATGATTCTCTACCGTCTGCTCGACAAGCTGTTCGAGAACGGCGTGCAGTTCGTGATGACGTCCAACTACGATCCGGATACGCTGTATCCCGACGGGTTGCATCGCGACCGCGTGTTGCCCGCGATCGAGCTGATCAAGTCGAAGCTCGACGTGATCAACGTCGACGCCGGCATCGACTACCGGCAGCGCACCCTGGCTCAGGTCGAGGTGTATCACACGCCGCTCGGCGCTGCCGCCGACAAGGCGCTGCGCGACGCGTTCTCGCGTCTTGCGGCCGTGCCCGACGAAAGCCCGCTGCTGCACATCGAGAAACGTGAACTGAAGGCGCTGCGCCGCGCGGATGGCGTCGTGTGGTTCGATTTCGCGACGCTGTGCGGCGGCCCGCGCTCGCAGAACGACTACCTCGAACTGGCGAGCCGCTTCCATGCCGTGGTCCTCTCGGGTGTGCCGCAGATGACGCCGCGCATGCAATCGGAAGCCCGGCGCTTCACATGGCTTATCGACGTGTTCTACGATCACAAGGTCAAGCTGCTGATGTCGGCCGCCGTGCCGCCGGAAGAGCTGTACGTCGACGGCCCGATGGCGAACGAGTTCACGCGCACCGTATCGCGGATCGTCGAAATGCAGTCGAAGGAATATCTCGATGCGCCGCGACGTATTGTCGATACGTCGCTGACATAGGCATGTAGCGGTGCCCGGCACGCGCGTACAAAACCGCGTCGCACGTGCGCCGTACGCAAGTCTCGCAAGCCATTTTCGAGATTCAGACTCTTCTGATTTTCGCGTGCAGGCTGTCTCTATATCTTCTCTTTACGGTTCTGATAAAGGAGAAGCCCGTGACGCCTTACCGCGATATTAACGACGAAGAATGGCAATGCATCGCGCCGATGCTGCCTGAACTGCGTCCGCGCTCCGAATTGCGCGGACGACCGCTTGCCAACACACGCTCCGTGCTGAACGGCGTGCTGTGGGTGATCTGCAGTGGTGCGACCTGGTCGGCGATGCCGCGTCGCTACCCGTCTTACCAGACGTGCCATCGCCGCTTCAAGGTGTGGCATGAGTCGGGTGTGCTCAAGCGTGTGATGGATCATCTGTACGACGCTGGCGCCGAAGATCTCTACGTCACGATGCAGGCCCGCATGCGCGTGCACGCGAATCCTGAGCAGAAGGCCGCGCGCCTCGGGAACGGGTTCCCGCAGCGTCCTGCCAGTGTGCTGCATGCTCACGCGCCCAATGACAGTGCCGTGCAGGCCGCGTCGCAGGTTCCTCCCGTCAGGTTGCCCTACAAGCACGCGGCATGACGAAACACCCGTGTTTTGAGCCAGCCGGGAAAGCAACAGGAAGCGGCCGACGATCATCACCGTCGGCCGCTTTTTTTTCGCCTTTAATCCTGGCTTCGACACGTACCACGCGCCGTCTGATACTGCCGTTATTTCATTGCTGGCGAAGCCATGTCTGCGAACGTCCGAGCAGCGATACGCCGATATAGCCGCGCACCACCAGTTTCTGGCCGCCGTCCTCGAGGTGCATCTTGCACTTGTACAGCTTGCCGTTTTCCGGATCGAGGATGTGGCCGCCGTCCCAGCCGTCGTCGTCTTTCTTCATGTCGCTGATGATCGTCATGCCGAGCATCAGCTGGTCCTTGCGCCCGTCCGTGCACGCGGTGCAGCGGCGTTCCGGGTCGTCGTTCGGGCCGAGGCCCTTGATGATCTTGCCGGTGAGGTTGCCGCTGCCGTCAGGCATGATCTGTATCAGCGCTTTCGGTTGACCGGTGTGGTCGTCGATCGTCTGCCACGTGCCGACTGCGGTTGCGCTCTGCGCCATCGCTACAGCGGCGCTCGCCATCAGGACGCCCGCCGCCGCAAGATGTTTCGCCGACTTCAGCGCGAAGGCGCGGGCACGCTGTGTCAAATGCGTCACATGCGTCAGTTGAGTCATTGTCTTCCTCCTTGTTGAAAATCGTCGCGATCGGCGTCGCGCGGCGCCATGGTGAGTGTCAGGCGGCGCCAGGCCTTGAAACGGGTCCGGGCAGAATACGTGAAAGCACCTGCGCCGTTTGATAGTGGCCCCTCTAATAACGCAGGGCCGACATCGCCCGCGGATCGTGCGCGGCGGGGCGATCGTCAGTGCGTTCGTGACCAGCTGCTGCGCGTTGATCCTGTGCGACTGGCAGGCCGCCCAACGGCGCGCCAGGGCCCGCTGAAAGCGCGGCAAGTGGGATATGCCCGAATGCGCGCGTGATCGCCGCATCTGCCGGCAACCGCAGGGCTCGCGCTGCCGGGGCGTCGCGCAGACCTCGCATCAACCGGAAAGTGTTGTGGAAAGCGATGTGGAAGTAGCAAATTTCCGACGAAGAACCCGAAATCCGTGAAAGTGAGTAATAATGAGACGGATGAGCTAAAACAAATGTTCGAGCACAAAAAAACATGGACCATAAGTCAAAAGTTCGCCACCTGAAGCTGGTCGGGTTGGCAGGGCTGGTAGTAATCGGGGGAATGCAGGTTGTTTGCGCACAGACGAGTCCCGAGCCTGTCGCAAGCGTTGCAGTCGCAAGCGAAACCACCGCTGCGCCTGTTGCGGACCCCGTTGCGGATGCTGCCGCGAGTTCCGTACCTTCCGCCGCGCCGGCACAGCCAGTCGTGCTGACCGCCGACGAAGCGAAGCAGTCGGCGACAGGCAATGTCGCCGAGTTGCAGCAGATGATCCACGGATCGGAACTCAGCGAGCTGCGCACGACCTATAACGGCAGTTACGGCGCGAGCCTGCTCTTCTACGGCAAGGAGATGACGTGGTATGTCGCCTTGTTCCAGCAGAAGAATTTCTGGCGCGTGATCAAGACGTCGGATGAAGGCCGCGCTGAAGCGATCTATCGCGATTTCGCCCGTCAGACCGTGCAGCTTTCCGACGTCGAAATCCGCCGCACGCGGCTCGACGCACAGAAAGCGTTCACGGAACGCATGGTCGCGCTGTCGCAGGATCGCGCGAACCGCCTCCAGGCTGACCTGACCGTTGCACGTCAGCAACAGGCGATCGTCGCTGACCAGCAGAAGCAGAATCGCGACGAAGCCGCCGCGCTGCAGACGCAGAAGCTCGCCGCCCAGGCGCAGTTGCGCTCGGCGCAGCGTCAGGTGCGCAACCTGCAGCGTCAACTGGAATCCGGTCTGCCGCTTTCGCGTTAATCGCGCGGAAGCCTGCTGCCCGGCGTCCGGCGCGGCGTGAGTCGTGCATCATGGGCCGCCGTCGGGTGTCTTGACCCGGTTCAGTCAGGCATTGGACACGCTCCGTCCCGGTTCGCCGGACGGAGCGTGTTGCGTTTACGGCGGGTTCTTCCGTCAAACTTCGCCGCTGTTTTGCGTCGCCGCGTCGCGCGGTCGATGCGCTGCTGACGGCGGCCGCAGCGGTGCTTCCGCCTGCCGTGGTGCCGCATGCCAGCGCGCCGCCAGACTACTGTGTGCCCGCCGTTTCCGGGCGCGCGAGGCTACGCCGCGACACACTCTCCCATACTGCAACGACGATCATGACGACGGTCGTGAGGCCACCCGTCATCAGCAGATCGGTGTGCAGCGCGAACGGCGACACGATCGCGAGGAGCGCGAGCCCGACCCAGTGCGAAAGCGGAAACCAGCCATACACAACCCGCTTGTACAGCCCGCTGCCCACGATGAAGAGCGCCGGGCCACCGGCGAGCAGCCACGCTGTCGCCGACGCGATGCGCGCGTCCGGATGCAGGATCACGAGATCGTCGGCCGCTGCGCTGACGATGATCCCGGCGATCAGGATCACATGCACATAGTGGAAATGCGCGGCCATGAGCCCGGGCTCGCCGGCGCGTCTGATCGCACGGCTTCCGGCGCTGCTGCCCGTGTCGAAGTACACCCACCACATCGCGACGCTGCTGGGAAAGCACACCAGAAACGCGATGACGGCAGGCGCGCTCCATGCCTCGATGTCCGACAGCGTGCCGCCCGTCACGAGCACCGATTCGCCCAGCGCGAGTATCACGAACGCCTGGCAGCGCTCGGCGATATGGCCGCCTTCGGCTGAACGCCAGTCTGCGGCGCCCGAGCGGCCGAGCCCCGGCAACGGAAAGCCGAGCATCGGCGACAGATACTCGCAGAGCACGGCGAAGGTCCAGCACGCAAAACGCTCGGGGCCTTCGAGAAGCCCGCCCGCGATCCACGCGACACCCGAGATCACGAGCCATCCGCAGATGCGCCGGAAGTTCGCCGTCAGCGCGTGCTTTCCGCCCAGAAAACACAGCACGACGAGGCTTCTGCCCACCTGGATCGTCACGTAGCTGATCGCAAACACGAGCCCGCGCTCGCCCCACGCGAGCGGCAGGCTGGCCGCCATCACCATGCCGACGAGCATCACCGCGAAGAGCAGCAGCCGCACGGGAATACGCTCGGGATCGAACCAGTTGGTGACCCAGCACGTGTATTGCCAGCCGAGCCAGACAGCGAACCAGAGAATGAGCGTCTGCAGCGCGCTGAACGCGCTCAGGTCATGGACGAGCCGGTGCGACAGTTGCGTGACCGCGAATGCGTAGATCAGGTCGAAGAACAGCTCGACATAGGTAACCCGCGCTTCCTCACCGTCGCGCGGACGCAGGAAGCGGGCAGTGCCGTTCGGCATGGTGTCGTTCCTTGTGCTGGACGCTTGTTGTGGATGCCCGTGGACGTGGACGTTCGCGCGCGGCCGCCTGCGGGCCGATTAGCGTCAATTCCGCCGACGCGCCCGGCAGGCCGTACCGTGCTGCAGCATTCAGCGCATGCGCGCGGCGGCCCCGTCAGCGCGACGTACGGCCGGCATCCTTCGGCGTCTTGCCCTGATCCTCCTCGGGATGGACCGCGACGGGATCGCTGGCGGGAAAGGTTTCCTCAAGCGCCTCGTCGAGCCGGTCGTCTGTCGGGTCGGCAGGTTCTGGAGGAGGGGGTTTGGCTTTCGACATGATGGCGCTCCGCTCGAAGAAGTGGAACACCCAGCATAGCGCAAAGGCATGTGCGGCGAACACCTGGCCGTCCGGCTAGTTCCGGGTTCGGCGTCGCATGGTGGTGTCGGTGCAGGGCCGGCCCGAGACTTTCAGCGGAAGTTGAAAAATCACACCGCATCGGCCGTCCTGGTTGTGTCACGTTCATGGCACAAGCTGGTGTCATTCGCGTCGACATACGGGACAGGGCGACTCTGACATGGACATGAAAACGAAGGGGCCGGCGCAACGCGTCCATGCCTCGCACGTGGTGGAGGCGGAACTGGCGCATCTGGAATGGGCGACGCGGCAACCGGTCGACCGCATGCTGAGCCCCAACTACTGGCAGCGCCGCGTGCTCGCGGTGAAATGCAGGTTTGAATTGACGCCGCAGCAGGGGCAGCGCGTCGAGGTCATCCTGAAGCGGATCGAGGCGATCCTGCAGCGACTCGACAATCGCCTTCTGTAAGCGCCGGCCTTTCGTATTGCGCGTAACGCGGAAAGACCGGCCGCCCGGACAGGTTATTCGTTGCCGTTGCCGTTGCCGTTGCCGTTGCCGCTGTTGTTGCCGTCACCGTTGGCGTTGCCGAACAGGCGCCGGCGGCGCGTCACGACAACCGGGCCGTCCGACGCGGGGCGATCCGGCGGCGTGGATGAACTACCCGCACCCGAGCCGCCGCCCGCATCCGGAGCGGACGAAGAAGACGTTGACGATGGGCCCGAAGAACCCGACCCATACGGGCCACGCGGCTCGCGGGGTTCACGCGGTTCACGGTGATCGCGCGAGCCGTGCGGCCCACGCGTGGTGTGTTCGCCATGCGACGGCCGGCCCGCGCGCGGCGCCGGGCGGGTGCCGGTATCGAGCTGGATGGTCGAGATGGCGCGTTTGTAGATGCCCTGCAGGCCGACGGGCGTGCGCAGCATCACCAGGTACTGATCGAACGACTCGATGCATCCCGTCAGGCGGATGCCATTGACGAGATAAATTTCAACGCGCTTTCTTTCTTTGCGCGCTGCGTTCATGAAGTCGTTTTGCGGATGCGATTCTGCGGAAGGCATGGGCGATTCGGAGGCGGGCAGCGATGCGCCGCGGTCAGTTATAAGAATGGCTACTCGCCGCGATTCTACCCTGTACCGGATACAAACGCGCTGTGCGGGCGGCCTCACAGCCACTATAACGGCTTGCGCGCCCGGAAGCATCTCTTAACGCAGGGTGTAACGTGTAGTTACGATTTATCGCCATCCCGCGTGCGAAATGGCGCGCTGCGGTGAGCCGTGACGGGCGGTCATGACGGATCGCGCGCGACGCGGGCAACGGTTGCCGGAATAAAAGCCGCGCGCGCAACGTTAGGTCTGCATGGTAAGCGCCGGATGATCCGGCGCATCCAGCCCGACGGGATCCGCGACGTCCGCGGCACCCGGCCCAACCAGGGCGAGCCCCCGGCGCGCGCGACTGCCGTACGCGCCGGCCGGCGCCCACCCGCAGGAGACGACAGATGAACATGCCTCGTGTTCTTTCCGCTGCATTGACGGTTCTCGTGCTCGCGCTTTCGTCGCTGACGGCGGCGTGTAGCGGCATGGCTTCCC
Source organism: uncultured Paraburkholderia sp. (assembly GCA_937917025.1). GTDB lineage: Bacteria > Pseudomonadota > Gammaproteobacteria > Burkholderiales > Burkholderiaceae > Paraburkholderia. The sequence continues at coordinate 1,055 of CALFSF010000485.1, read as the reverse complement.
CGGGCAGCGGCACGTCCAGTAGCGACAGCGGCAGCAGCAGCGGCGGCTACTGACACCGTGCTGCGCCTGAACGCCCGACGGGCCCGCTTCGAAGCAGACGTGATTGCGTGGCTCCCGCAGCTGCGCCGCTATGCGCGCGCGCTGACGGGCGACCTCGCGTGGGCGGACGATCTGGTGCAGGACACCGCCGAGCGCGCGCTTGCCCGCTGGACGGCGTTTCGTCCGGATACGAACCTGCGCGCGTGGCTGCTGACGATCCTGCGGCATCTCTACATCGACCAGCTGAGGATGCGCCGCGAGATCGCCGTCGACGACGAAAGCGCGCCGTGGCGAAACATGGAAGCGCCGCACGGCGAAGTCGACGGGCTCGTGCTGCGCGATGTGCAGCGGGCGCTGTATTACCTGCCGGTCGAACAACGTGAGGTTTTGCTGCTGGTGTGTATCGAAGAATTGTCGTATCAGGAAACATCGATGGCGCTCGGGGTGCCGATCGGTACGGTGATGTCGCGGTTGTCCCGCGCGCGTGAACATATGCGGGCCCTCCTGACCGAAGGCCCGGCGCGCAAGACCCCGCCGTTGAAAGTCGTAAGAGGCGCGTGATGACGAACGAAGAAGAACACGATCACATTCACGATCCCGATTGCGCATCCGGACTCGATCTGCACGCGCTGTCGGCGCTCGTCGACGACGAGTTGCCCGAAAGCGCGCGCGCGGCGCTCCTTGAACGGCTCGCACAGGATGCGGACGCGGCGAGCCGGGTCGCCGGCTACCGCGCGCAGAAGGCCGCCTTGAAGGCGCTCGGCGCATCGGCGGCGTACAACGACGCGCCGCAGGTGGTGGTTTTGCGGCCGCGCCGGCCGTGGTGGGGGCAGGCGGGAATCGCGGCGTGCTGGCTGGTGGCGGGCGCGAGCCTCGCGCTGACGCTCGCGCCGATCGCGCCGCGCCTGATCGGTGGCGGAAGCGGCGAGCCCACGTTCGCGCAGCGCGCCGATATCGCTTATGCCGTCTACACGCCGGAGCGCCGGCATCCGGTGGAAGTGGCCGCGGCCGAAGAG
>CALFSF010000484.1 GCA_937917025.1 uncultured Paraburkholderia sp. | reverse complement strand
TGATCGAACGATAACCATGCTGGAGTTCTGTCATGTCACACGTCGCTGAAACAGCGCAATCCACACCTTCGTCCTCCGCTTCCCCTGCTTCGCTTCCCTGGGTCAAACGTCTCGTGTCGATCGACACGGTCAGCCGCAATCCGAATCTCGGCCTGATTGAAATGGTGCGCGACGATCTGCGCGCGCAGGGAATCAAAGCCACCCTCACGCATGACGAAAGCGGCAAATGGGCGAACCTCTTCGCCACGGTGCCCGCGCATGACGGCGAGACAAACGGCGGCATCGTGCTGTCGGGGCATACCGATGTTGTGCCGGTCGACGGACAGCAATGGGACAGCGATCCGTTCAAACCCGAAATTCGCGACGACAAGCTGTATGGACGCGGCACGTGCGACATGAAAGGCTTCATCGGCGCGGCGCTCACGCTGCTGCCGCAGATGCAGAACACGAAGCTCGCGAAGCCGATCCACTTCGCGCTCTCGTTCGACGAAGAAGTGGGCTGCGTCGGCGCCCCGCTGCTGATCGCCGATCTGATGAAACGCGGCATCAAGCCGGATGGCTGTATCGTCGGAGAGCCGACCAGCATGCGGCCGGTCATCGCGCACAAGGGTATCAACGCGTATCTGTGCTGCGTGCGCGGCCAGGCCGCGCATTCGTCGCTGACGCCGAAGGGCCTCAACGCGATCGAATACGCGGCGCGCCTCATCTGCTACATCCGCGACATGGCCGACCAGTTCCGCGCCGAGGGTCCGTTCGACGAACTCTATGACGTGCCCTTCACGACCGCGCAGACCAGCACGATCGAAGGCGGCAACGCGATCAATACCGTGCCCGCCGAATGCCGGTTCGCATTCGAATTCCGCAATCTGCCGACGCTCGATCCCGAACCGATCTTCGCGCGCATCGATCAGTACGCGCGCGAAACGCTGCTGCCGAAAATGTTGCGCGAGCATCCGTCTGCCGCCATCGAGATCACGAAGATCGCCGCGGCGCCCGGCCTCGACTCATCGGAACAGGCGGCGATCACGCAGCTCGTGCGCGCGCTGACGGCCGATCAGGACAAACGCAAGGTCGCATACGGCACCGAAGCGGGCCTCTTCTCGCTCGCGGGCATTCCGAGCATCGTGTGCGGTCCCGGCGACATCATGCAGGCGCACAAGGCCAACGAATTCGTCGAACTCGATCAGCTCGTCGCGTGCGAGCGTTTTCTCGGCAAGTTCATCAACAGCATGTCGGTCGATGCCCATGCGCATTGAGCGTCGCGCCGGAACGGCGCATTCACGCCCAGGCGTCATGGCGAATCGCCGTGACGCCTGCGAATCATGCGAACTACCGCGAATCATTCCGGGCTCACGTCATGTCCACCGCTACACCGCAGCACACCGACCACACCATCGACGGTGAGCCGATTCCCACGCTCGATGACATCGCCGCGCAGCATTTCGCGCTGACGCCATGGGTCGTGCGCACGCCGGTGTTCGAGCGTCACGATTTTCCGTCGCTCGAAAGCACGACGCTCAACTTCAAGTTCGAACTGCTGCAGTCGGGCGGCAGCTTCAAGACGCGCGGTGCGTTCACGAACCTGCTCGCGCTCGACGACGCCCAGCGCAGCGCCGGCGTCACGTGCGTTTCGGGGCCGGGCAGCAATCATGCCGTCGCGGTGGCATGCGCGGCGATGCGCCTTGGCATCGGTGCGAAGGTCGTGATGTTCCATTCGGCGAATCCCGCGCACATCGCGTTGTGCAGGCACTATCGCGCGGAGATCGTGATGGCGGGCGGTCCCCTTGACGCGTTCGATGCCGTACGCCGCATCGAAACCGAGGAAGGCCGGTATTTCGTGCATCCGTTCAACGGCTATCGGACGGTGCTGGGCACCGCGACGCTGGGTTACGAATGGGCCGCGCAGACGCCCGATCTCGACGCGGTCGTCCTGCCGGTTGGCGGCGGCGGGCTTGCGGCCGGCGTATCGACCGCGCTGCGCCTCGCGAATCCGCGCGTACGGGTGTACGGCGTGGAACCCGAAGGCGCGTGCGCGATGAGCCGAAGCTTCGCGGCGAATCACACGGTGAAGCTGCATCACGAGCACAGCATCGCCGATTCGCTGATCGCGCCGCATACCGAGGAATACAGCTATGAGTTGTGCCGCCGGCATATCGAACGCATCGTCACCGTCACCGACGATGAACTGCGGCTCGCCATGCTCACGCTCTTCAACCAGTTGAAGATCGCCGTGGAGCCCGCGTGCGCGGCACCCGTCGCGGCACTGCTCGGACCGTTGCGCGAGACGTTGCAGGGCCGGCGTGTGGGCATTTTGCTAAGCGGAACGAATACCGACGCCGCGACCTTCACCGCGCATATCGACAGCGCACGCGCGCTGCCCCAGCGCGCGTCACATGGATCGTTCTGAGAAGGGCAAAACGAATACCGACGGGCTGACCTGAGTCAATCCCTGCCGGCGCCCCTCCTTTGGCGCAAAACGCTACCTCTTGTCGCGCACGTTGGCTATCATTGTCCTGACGCAAATACACAACCGTGGGCGTGTGCCTCGATTTCAAGGGAGAAGCAACCAATGAGCATAGTCAAGGAATTCAAGGAATTCGCCGTCAAGGGCAACGTGATGGATCTCGCTGTCGGTGTGATTATCGGCGGCGCATTTTCCACGATCGTCACCTCGATCGTGAAGGATCTGATCATGCCGGTGGTCGGCGTCGTCCTCGGTGGCCTCGATTTCTCGAACATGTTTATCCGGCTCGGGCAGATACCGCCCACGTTCAAGGGCAATCCCGATTCATATAAAGACCTGCAGACGGCCGGCGTCGCCGTATTCGGCTATGGCTCGTTCATCACGGTGCTGATCAACTTCATCATCCTTGCGTTCATCATTTTCCTGATGGTGAAATTCATCAACAATCTGCGCAAACCGGCCGCCGACGTGCCGCCGCCCGCTCCACCGGAAGACGTCGTTCTGCTGCGCGAAATCCGCGATACGTTGAAGAGCCAGCAGCGATAAGCCGGATACGTTCACGGCGTCTTCGCCAACACAAAGGCCTGCGCGAACCTCGCGCAGGCCTTTGTTATTCGCCGGCACCCGATATCAGGCCGATGCCGCGCCGGGTCCGTCCGCATTGCCGGCCTTGCCCGCCTTCACGCTCGCGGCGCTCTCGATCATCTGCTCGAGCTGCGTGAAATTGACCGGCTTCGTCAGATGCGACGTAAAGCCCGCTGCCAGACAGCGTCGCACGTCGTCGTCGGTGCCGAAGCCCGTCAGCGCGACAGCCGGCACGTCCGAATGCTCGCGGAACGTCGTGATGAAATCGAGCCCGGTGCCGTCGGGCAAACCGACGTCGCTGACCACGAGATCGAACGCCGCGGTCTGCGTCGCGGCGAGCGCATCGGCCACCCGGCCCACCACCGTCACGTCGTGGCCGAGCCCGCGAATGAGCTGCGCCATCACTTCGGCTGTGTCCTCATGATCCTCCACCAGCAGGATCGCGAGCCCGCATTTCAGATGCGCATCCGGCAGCGCGATCGTCGACGCACGCTCCGCCGGTTTCGCGGCCGTCGGCATCGTGATCGTGAACGTGGCGCCGCAATGCGCGCCAGGGCTTTTCGCCGTGACCGTGCCGCCATGCACATCGGTCAACGCCTTGGTGATCGCGAGTCCCAGCCCCAGGCCGCCGAACTGGCGCGTCATGCTCTGGTTGCCCTGCTCGAACGCATTGAAGAGCTTGTCGATCTGCTCGGGCTCGACGCCGATGCCGGTGTCCTCGACTGAAATCTGGATCTGCATGCGCTCGTCGTGCGTGCGTACGTAGATGTGGCCGCCGTCGGGCGTGAACTTCGCGGCGTTGCGAATCAGGTTCCACAGCATCTGCTGCAGCCGCGCGCGATCGGCGAGCACAAAGTGATTTCGCGCGGCCTTCCCGACATGGACGTCCTGCTGCTTGACCTGGATCTCGCTGCGAAAGAGTTCGAGCACGCTGTCGATCACGTCGTGCACATCGACGGTCTCCAGCGTGAGTCGCAGCTTGCCGTTCGCCACGCGCGTGAGATCGAGCAGATCGTCGATCAGCCGTGCTTCCAGCTCGACGTTGCGCAGAATCATCCGCAAGCCCGCTTTCACGCTTTCCGGCAGGTCCGGCATCATTTCGAGCACGCGCGCGCCGGCCAGCACCGGCGTGAGCGGCGTGCGCAATTCGTGCGAGAGCATCGCCAGAAAGCGGTCCTTCGCACGGTTCGCTTCTTCGGCGATCTGGCGCGCGGCCTGCTCGGACGCAAGCAGCCGTTCGCGCTCCTCGATCGCCTCGCGTTGCGGATGGATGTCCGTGCAACTGCCGAACCATTTGCTCACGCCGCCATCGCGGTCCTGCACGGCGACAATGCGCGCGGCGAACCAGCGATATGCGCCGTCATGGCGGCGGATGCGCAATTCGTGACGATAATCGGTCGCGCCGCTGCGCACGGCTTTCAGCCACGTCTGGCGGATTTCCTCGCGATCTTCGGGATGCACGGCCTCGAGCCACGCCAGACCGTGCGACGCGGCTTCGTTCAGCCCCGTGTATTCGAACCACTGCTTCGAAAAGAAATCGCAGTCGCCGTGCGCGTCGCAGGTCAGCACCAGATGCGGCAACGCCTCCGAAAGCGTGCGGTAGTGCTGCTCGCGATCGCGCAGCAACGCGGCTTCATCGGAGGCCTTCTGCAGACGCACCTGCGCCAGCACGCGATCAACCGCTTCGGGCAGGTAGTCGAGGTAATCGCCCGATTTCGGCACGACGTCCGACACGCCCGCGCGCAGCGCTTCGATGACGCGCGATTCATCGGTGAAGCCGGTCACGAGGATCGCCGGAATACGCACGCCCTCGGTCCGCAGGCGGCGGAAGAAGTCGAGACCCGTCTCCGCGCTGTCGAGCTGATAGTCGAGCACGAGCAGGTTCGGCGCCTCCCGCGCGATGGATTCACGCGCGCTGTCGACCGTCGGGCACGTCGCCACTCGACACCCCGCCCGCTCGAGCGATTTGCGCGCGAGGCGCAGGATGCCCTCGTCGTCGTCGACGACGAGCACGCTGGCGGATTGATGAGGGATGGCGTCGTCGGTCATGCTGGCGTTTCGTGTGCGAATGCCCTTCTTGTGGTGGCGAGCCGCGGCAGGTGGCGTGCGCGATTCATCGCACGGGATGTTGCGGCGATATGCGCTGGCCCGGCGGCAGCTTCACGACCTGGAGGAAAAATCCGAGCCGCCGCACGGCTTCGATAAACGCATCATATTCGACCGGCTTCGTAATGTAGACGTTACATCCCAACTCATAGCAACGATCGATTTCACGCGGATCGTCGGTTGTCGTCAGCACGATGACGGGCAGCGCTGCGGTCGAGGGCGTCTCTTTCAGGCGGCGCAGCACTTCGAAACCGTCGACGCGCGGCATCTTCAGATCGAGCAGCACGACGAAATTCGCCAGATCGTCGCGTGACGGCAGGCCAGGCGCCGCGCCTTCGGCCGGCGTTTCGCCAAAAAAATAGTCGAGTGCTTCCTGGCCGTCGGCAAACCGCATGAAGCCGTTGGTCAGCCCGGCCCGGCGCAGGTTGCGCTCGACGAGCGTGGCGTGGCCGTCGTCATCCTCGATCAGGATGATGCCCACCGATTCCCCATGTGACATGGTTACCTCCGTTGTCGCCATCCATCCGTGATGCGCCGCGTTCGCATGCTGCACGGCGCTTCTTCATACGTTTCGCGCGGGCTGCTCCGGCAGCGCGACAAAGAACGTCGAGCCGACGCCTTCCGTCGATTCGACCCACACCCGCCCGCCGTGACGCTCGACGATCCGCCGCACGAGCGCGAGGCCGATGCCCTCGCCTTTCGCGATGTCTCCGTGCAGCCGCTGAAACGCGTGAAACACTTTCGACATGTAAGCCGACGGAATACCGAGCCCATTGTCGCGCACATAGAAGGTGCGTGTGCGGTCGGTGGGCGCGCGTGCCGCCGTTGCGTCGGGTTCGAGCGCACCGACTTCGATGCGGCCCGGCCGCGCCGGATCGAGATAGTTGAGCGCGTTGTCGATCAGATGGGTGAATATCTGCTCGATCGCGTGCGGATCGCCCCACACCGGCGGCAATTCGCGCACGCTCACCACGGCCCCGTGTTCGCGCACGGCGCCCTGCAGCGTATCGACGACGCGCGCCACCGCCCGCCCGACGCTCACCCGCTGCAGATGATATTCGAGCCGCCCGGCCCGCGAGATCGCCAGCAGTGCCTCGATGATGGCCGCGGCGCGCGTGACGGAAATGCGCAGGAATCGCAGCGATTCGCGCATGTCGCCGTCGAGCACCGCGGCAAGACGCTGCTGTTCGTGCGCCGGCAGATTCGCCGATTCGACGGTGGCGCGCAGATCGTCGCACGAAACCTGCAACTCCTTCGAGAAGCCTTGCAGGTTGACGAGCGGCGAGCGCAGATCGTGGGATACGCTGTAGATGAACATCTCGTTGTCCTGCGCGCCCTGCCGCAATTCCTCGTTGACGCGTACCAGGTCGGCCGCGCGCGCCTGCAGCTTCGCCTTGAGCGTCGCATGCTCGTTCCCGGCCGCGCGCAGACGCGCGCCGGTCTGATGCAGGACGGCGTCGAGCGCGGAAATTTCGTCGCGGCCCGCCAGCGGCTCGGCCAGCGGCTCGCCGTCGCCCAGGCGCTGCGCGTTGGCCGTCAGCACGGCGACGCGCCTGCCGAAATGGCGCGCGACGACGCGCGCCGTGACCGCCCAGATCAGCATCGAGCCGATGATCGCGCCGATCAGCGTGAGCTGCTGGCGTCTGCGGGTTTCGGCGAGTGCGGCGCGGCGCGCGGCGTCGCGTGCCGATTCCGCCGCGACCAGCGCATCCAGATGATCGCGAAACACGGCGATCGGCGCCGGCACGTCGCCGCGCTCCGCGACGGCGAGCGCGCTCACGTCGTGTTTGTCGCGCAGCGCACGCCCGATCGCGTCGGTATGCGCGTGCCAGGTGTCGAGCGCGGCGCGCATCTCGCGCACGCTCTGGCGCTCCGGCGGACTGTCGGCGACGAGACGGTCGAGTTGCGCGAGCCGGCCGCTGAGACCGGTCCAGACCGTGTCGCCGCCGATGAGCGACGCATCGCCCGCGACGAGCGCCGTGCGAACGCGCGCCGCCTCGCCCAGCAGCGGGTCCATCAGCGAAGAAGCCTGGTACAGGATCCGCGCGCTGCCCGCGACCGATTGCGCGGCATCGGTCGTGCGCGCCTGCGTGTTGAAGACGGCGCCGAGCAGCGCCAGTTCGATGGCGCCGGGCACCGCGATCAGCAACAGGCCTTTGGTGTACAGGTTCATGAATGTCCGGCAGTCCAGAGCGTCGCGGCGACGTGCGATCGGGCGTTGCCTTCCGGCCGGACCGCGCCGCCGGGTTCCGGCGTCACGCGAACGTGAACGCGAACATCGGACAGGTTTTCGCGCGGACGCGGACTGAAGATAAGGGGCCGGGCCATTATGACCTGAATCCGCGATATTTCAACGCAAGGTGGAGATGCGCTGCACCACATAAAAATGCCTTTTTTATGGGTGCCGGAGTCACCAGCGCGGCGGCTGAGTCTATTATGGTATTAGATGTTCGGAGATGCGAAAGCGCGCGGCGCGCAGATACGGCATGAATCGTGCGGATGAAGTGATCGAGACGTCCCGTCGAATCACCGTGAATCCGGCATCGTCGTATGCTATAAAAGATCGACGTGCGGCGCGCGAAGCCGGGAGTGGTCGCATGAGGACGCTGCGTTTCTTGCAATTCTTTTTCAGGCGAATTTTTATGTCCTTCCCGAAAAAGCGCAGGCGCGCGAAGACGGACGGCGATGAGTCGTTCCTCGCGGTGCTGCGGCATTTCAAGCCGTTCGGCCAGCTCGACACGAAGATCGCGCGGGCCCGTGCGCAAGACGAACCCGTGCTCTACGCGCATGTCCTCCCGGGGCTCGACGTGCTGTTATGCAGCGTGCGCGGCGCCCATCCGCCTTATCCGGACGTCGCCGAGTTGCGCCGGCGTTGTATCGAATCGATCGCGAATGCGCTGGAGCAGCCGCTCGACGGACTCGAGAACGGCGGCTACTGGTACGAGGCGAACGGCTTCGGTTTTCTGGTGTTCGCGAGCCGGGCACGTGCGCGCATCCGGCCCGAGTTCGGTGCGGCGAAAGCCGCCGCCGGTGCACGCCGCGGCGTACGCAGGCAGGATGCAGCGGGCGATGCCGCCCCGCGCTCGCTTCGCTAGCGCTTCGGTTCAAATCCAGTTATTTCAGAACGACAGTGGGGCGACAACGCCCCACTGTCGTTTTGCCATGGGCATCTGCTGGCTGTTTGCGCCGGCACGTCACGCGGTGCGACGATCGCGGCACTCAACTCAACTCCCCTTGTATTGCGCCGCGCTGGCGGGCGACATCCGCGTGGCGGGCGGCGACGATGCGGGCGCGGGCGGCGCAGGAAGACGCGCTCCGTTTGCCTCCGAGGCTGCCGCGTCCACGCCGCGCGGCGTCCGCCTCTTGAACCGCCAGAAGCGCTTGGACCTCGCCAAATCTGTCGGTTGACGCCCGGGTGTCTGGACAGGCGAAACTTGGCGAGTTATGGGACGGTTCCGTCGCAGCGGGCGGTTTGACTAAGAACAACGTGGACACAGACTGGGGCCTGATGTTTAGCGCTCTCGTGATTCTGTTTCGGATCGTCACCGGTCTGGTTATACTTGGCGGCGCGTGGTTCGTATTCGATAATATTCACGATAGGAACACAGAAATTATCG
>CALFSF010000483.1 GCA_937917025.1 uncultured Paraburkholderia sp. | reverse complement strand
CGCACGCGAGCGCGACGGGCAGAAAGCTGCGCGGGCGCCATTCGAACAGCAGCAGTTCGACGGCCAGCAGCACGGCCGCAACGGGCGTGCCGAACACCGCGGTCATGCCGGCCGCCGCGCCCGCGACCAGCAGCGTCTTGCGCTCCGCCGACGTGACCTTCACGCACTGCGCGATCAGCGAGCCGAGCGCGCCACCGGTCATGATGATCGGACCTTCCGCGCCGAACGGGCCGCCACTGCCGATCACGATGCCGGATGACAGAGGCTTCAGGATCGCCACTTTCGGCGACATGCGGCTCTTGCCGAAGAGAATGGCTTCGATGGCTTCGGGAATGCCGTGGCCGCGGATCTTCTCGGAGCCGTAGCGGGCCATCAACCCGACGATCAGCCCACCCACCGCCGGAATCACGATGACCCAGGCACCGAGCGTATTGAGCGCCGGCGAACGGTCCGCAAACGAAAAGTTGCCGAAGAAGAACAGGTTCGTGAACAGGTGAATCAGGTTCAGCAGCACGAAGGCCGCGAGCGTGCTGAGCGCGCCGATGCCTGCTGCCAGCGCGGAAATACCGGGCAGTCGCGCGTTGGTCGAAAAATCGCGCTTGTGTGTATCGTGTTGCATGGTGGTTTAAAGATCGATTTGAGGAATCGTGAGGGCACCCTTGAGCGAGCGGAGTTCGGCGCGGTGCAGCTCGGCGAGCCGCGCCAGCACTTTTTCACCGGCCTTCAGCAGATGAACTTCCACCTGGCGCCGGTCGGTTTCGCTGATCTTGCGTGCCACCAGATCCAGCGCCTCGCACCGCGAGACCAGGGCGACCACGCTGTGATGCTGCGCCTGCAGCCGCTCGGCCAGCTCGCCGATGGTCGCCCAGTCGCGCTCCGGGTAGCCCTTGATATGAAGCAGCAGCAGATACTGCAGCGGCGTGATGCCTTCGCCCTGTGCAGCGTGCTCGGAAAAGCGCTCGAAGCGCCGCATCTGGTAACGAAACTCCGACAGCTGCTCGAAGTCCGGCTTCGTCAGCCCGCGCGTGATTACTTTCATCGGGGAATTGCCTGTCTGTGAAGCCGGTTAAACGGCGAATAGATCGCAATATGACGCAAATTCAGCCGTTCGGAAAATCATGCAACCTGGCGAAGCTGAACCTGGGTCTGCCGGTACAGGCCGGCGATCAGGTCTGCCTGCGTGATGATGCCGGCGAGCTGGCGTCCCGCGTCCAGCACGGGAATGTGATGGTGCCCGTGGTCCGCGAAAAGCGGCACCAGTTCGCCGATCGGCGTGCTGGCGTGGACCGTGCACACGTTCGCGCTCATGATGGTGTCGACGGTCGCTTCGGGGCTTGGCGCGCGGGTGAACCAGCGCGCCGACAGGCTTTCGGTCGGGTTTTTCCGCGCGCCGGTCGGGTTGCCCGACAGGTCGGCGCGGGTGACGATGCCAACGACGTGCCGGGTTGCATCGGTGACCGGGAGCGCCTTCACGCCGTGGCGCGTGAGCAGGTTCAGCGCGGCCTTGACCGTGGTGGATGGCGCAATGCTGACGACGCCCTTCGACATCACGTCCGCACAGGTGGTCCCGCTGAAGGTGCGCGCGTAAGTGCGCATCTCGGCTTCGTGCAGCAGCGATTCCAGGTCGTCCGGATCGATGGCGAGCAGCTCACCGCGCCGGTTGATGACCGCCTCGAGATCCGCGCGCGTGACGCCGCCGCGCGGCTCGCTCCGGCCTGCCGTCGCGGCTGGCGATGCGTGCGCGGCATGGGGATAGCGGTGCCCGGTGATCGCGTGCCAGACGAGGGCCGCGCACAGCAGCGTGGCCGACTGCATCGCGATCGGCGCGAATACGAAGCCGAATCCGAGCGCGTGGACGGCCGGGCCGCCCAGCACCGCGGTCAGCGCGACCGCGCCCGAGGGCGGGTGCACGCAGCGCAGCGCGAACATCGCGCAGATCGCGAGCGCGATCGCGAGCGACGAAGCGATCACCGGGTCGGCGATCCAGTGCGCGCAGAACACGCCGACCGTCGCCGAAACCAGGTTGCCACCGATGAGCGACCATGGCTGCGCGAGCGGGCTCGACGGCACGGCGAACAGCAGCACGGCGGACGCGCCCATCGGCGCCACCAGCAGTGGAATGATGGCGATCGGGCCGACCAGGAAATGCGTGATTACCCCGGTGAAGCCGATACCGATCAGCGCGCCGAGACACGCACGGACCCGTTCCGGCCAGCGGACCGTGACGTTGGCGGGGGCGAAGCGGGCGAGCCACGCGAGCACGGGAAGCGTGGACAGCGTATGGGTAGGGTTCGGACGGAGCACGGCCTGGCGGGTCGGGTGAAAAGTGCCGTCACCATAAGCGAAAGTGGGGCATAAGGGAAAGAACTTATACTCATTAATGTATGCCAGCGTGATATAAATCGAGGTTTGCCGAAACGGGAAGTGACTCGAACTTTCGCCTGAAACCCCTGTAAATGCTGGGTAGTCGCCGCGGGGAGCGTCGGCTACGCGGGCGGACTACATCTCACGATGTGATATATCCCGACATGAGACCCCCGATGGCTTGAACTGGCCGCCGGAAGCGCGGGCTCGCCTCATGAAAAACCTTCACGGATTGCGCAGAATAGCCCGACTGACGCTATCGCCAGCAAGAGCAGGCCCGAGAGCGTGGCTATCCAGCGCCCATTCCGTTTGAGCGGCGGACTGTTTGCCACTGCGGCGTATCCGGTCAGGATGAGGAAATCGAAACTGATCCACGAAATAGCCAGAATTACCAGGCTCGCCGGGAAGCTGGGTGTAATTCCAATGAACTGCGGGAAGAACGCGACGAAGAACAGAATGTCCTTGGGATTGGATATTCCCACCAGAAAACCATGGACAACGGTTGAGGCGCGTCGCGGCTGAACCGGTATGACATCGTCAAGCGGTTTCGTACCTGCACGGTGGCCCTTGAACTCGCCATGGAGGGTTCGAATCGCCACCCAGGCAACGAAGATGCAACCGAGCGCGCTAACCCCCGCTAACAGCCTCGCGTTGATGAAAACGATGCCGGAAACGATGAGGGCAGCCAGGCCGATCAGGACCAGGCTGGCGAAGTTCGTCCCCATCGCTGTAACGAGTCCTTGACGAAAGCCCCTGCGCGCGGCATTGCCAAGAACGAGCGCCACCACCGGCCCAGGCGTCGCGATCAGCAACACGATGGAGGCCAGATAGGTCACCAGTAAAGCGTAGTTTATTGGCATGAGTAAAAGTTGATGGGTACGTGATGGAACTGGAGCCCCGCCGCAGCGCCCCGATGCGGTTGCAGCCGCCTGAATATCAAGGTGTAGTATGAGTGGCTACCGACAGGATGAAAAACGGAAAATCCTGCGCTATTGCATGAAAAATACTCATCATGAGCGAGTTGTGACGTCCAGGCATCTACCCCCCATTTACGCGCTTCGCGCTTTCGAGAGCGCGGCGAGAAACGGCTCCTTTACGCTTGCCGCCGAGGAACTCAACCTTACGCAGAGCGCGGTCAGCAAGCACATCAAGACCCTGGAGCAGTACTTTGGCTGCAAGCTCTTTGTGAGAAGCGGACCCAAAATGGAAGTGACGTCGCAGGGGCGCATTTTTGCCTCGGGCCTGAAGCGGGGATTCCGGCACATCGAGGATGCGTGTGCGGTCTTTCGGGATCAACGGGAAGTATTGAGGTTGAAAGCACCCTCGACGCTTACCATGCGCTGGCTACTTGATTGCCTGAGCCAGTTCCGCAGGGCAAAGCCTGGATTCGAAGTTCAGATCGCCAGCGTGTGGATGGATATCGATACCGTGGACTTTTTCAGCGAGCCGTTCGACTGTGCGATTCTGCTCGGCGCGGGAAAATTCGGCGACGACACGCGCTGCGTGAAGCTATTCGATGAATGGTTGATCCCGGTTTGCGCACCGGCGCTTTTGACCGCGGCGACAGCGAGCCTCGCACAGTGCGAACTGATTCATCCGTCTCCCGACAGACGCGACTGGCGCAGATGGTTGAGGGGTGCAGGTTTTCCCGGGCCCGTCGATGTGACGCGCGGCCAGGTCTTCGATAGCCTCGAACAAGGAAACGCGGCGGCGATCGCCGGGCACGGTGTTTCCATTGGCGATCTGGCGCTTTGCGAGCGCCCGATCGAGGACAAGCAACTCGTGCTGCCAGTCAGGACGGCTGTCAGCACCGGCGATGCTTACTACCTTGTCTGGCCGGACGGTACCGGCAAGGCGCCGTATGTGCGCGAACTCCATGCTTTTCTCCAGAATCGGGTTCCGCGCATGGAGTACGCAGACATCACCTTCAGCACGTCTTAACTTCGAAGGCTCCCGGTTCCTGACCGTCCCCGCCGGCCACGAGCTTCCAGTATTGGCGGCCGAGCCGCCGTCTGAACGTCCGGGCGGCACGGCGCTCGAATGACGCTTGATGGCCGATGACTGCCTCATGTGATTGGCATGTCCCGACCCATTGCCGACCTTCGGACGAAGCCGCGCGAATGCCCGCTTTGCGGCCTGGTCCGGTCGCACGGTTGATGGGCGCGAGACATACCAGAGCGGACCCAGTGCGCTATTCCGAACGACCTGACCGCTTGGGTCGTGACTTAAACCGCGCGAGCTCTTTGTCAGCGAGGACGTAGTCGTTGCAATCATTAAGGCGAGCCAAAGCTAGATCCAGAAATGCTCGCACTCGCTTGGGCTGAGCTGTTCGGTTTCCGTAGTAAAGGTGCAAACCGATGTGCGCGCTCATATGCTGCAGGAGAACTGGCACCAGTCGTCCCGCACGGATATGGGATGCAGCCGAGAAGCTCGCGAGCTGCCCCATCACTTGCCCTGCGAGTACGGCCTGCACTTCAAGCTCTGTATCGTTGGTGGCAAATGCGGGCGACATCTGTCGATGTTCGAGTTTTCCATCGACGGTCAAGTACCAGGGCGCGACCTTGCCCGTGACCGGATGCCGAAACACGCTACAGCGGTGCGCCGTCAGGTCATCCAGTGTCGATGGCGTCCCGTGCGTTCTAAGGTATTCGGGCGTCGCGCATACAATCATCTGGATGGGGAATAGTTGTCGACCGATTACGCCCTCGCTGGCCGACGTCCCTATCCGAAATCCAACATCGACGCGGTCAAGCACCCAGTTGCCAATACCGTCGTCGAGTTGGACATCCGGCTGAATGCCGGGGTGCTCGCGACAGAATTCGTCAAGCAGCGGCATGAGGATAGCGGCGAACGACGATTTCGGGCCAACGATGCGCAGCGGCCCGGTGACCTCTTCCCTGGACTCCTGCGCCTGGGCCAGAGCCCGGTCGAGTGCCGCGAGAGCGGGCTGCGTGTTCTCCAGAAAACGTTGCCCCTCCTCGGTAAGGGCGAGGCTGCGCGTCGTCCGATGTAACAGGCGGACTCCGAGATGTTGCTCCAGCTGCGCGATTGCCTGACTGGCGGCCTGGGGCGTGACGCCTTGCGCCAGCGCGGCCTGCCTGATACTGCCGAGTTCGACGGCTTTGGCGAAGGTCGAGATGGCCTTTGAAGTCGTTGATGGGCATGTTCAGTCCTTCTGCCAAGGTGCAAATAGCGCGGACGCGCGGATCGTCAGTATCAATCCTGGGTTGATACTGGTACAAGTCGAAATCGACTATTCGCTTGAAACCGCGACGCCTAAAGTAGTTGACGTCGGGCTACTGCCCT